>DRHE01000405.1 GCA_011049745.1 Spirochaetales bacterium
CTGAAGAACACATGATCCAGGCTCTCGCCCCTTTTACGCGCCGCCTGAATAAAAACCGAGATATTTTCCTTAAGCTTTTCCTGGCCCAGAAAATCCTTGAGATATTTTGGCCTCAGGCTGGCTTCTTCCCTGTCCAGTTCTTGATCGTAGGAAGGTGCAGTGATCCGTTCAGCCATTATCCGGAGCGCTCACTGTTTATTATTGCTATAGCCCTTTTAAAGAGCTCCCGCTCCAGTTGCTCCCTGGTAAGCCTGGAAGCTTCTCCATGCAGCTCTTTACGGCAGGCTTTTACCGCCTGGCCGGCCAGGCGCCGGTCAAAACCCATACCTGCCAGGGCACTGATAATATCCCCTTCCAGGTCCATGCCCTTTTCCGGCAGGGTTGTGAGTTTGCCCTTTAATTTCAGAATTATTTTCTGGGCGGTTTTACGTCCCAGACCGGGAATGGAGATGAGCTGGTCCAGGTCCTCATTATCCAAAGCGGTAATCAAATCTTCCACTTCTATTCCGGAGAGTACCTTTAATGCCAGCCTGGGGCCCAGACTTTCGACTTTAAGCAGATCGAAGAAAAGCTCCCTTTCGGCCATAGTGGTAAAACCGTAGAGTTTAAGTTGATCTTCACGGTGGTGCAGATAAACAAATACCCTGATTCTTTCACCTTCTGCAGGCAGCTTATCGAGAGATTTCGTGGAAACCAACAGATCCCACTCTATATCACCGCTTTGAACGAAGATACGCTCTTTTCCCTTATAACTGATTTTTCCGCTCAGACTATTCAGCATATCTACCTTTTAAGCTAAAGAAACTATCTGCGCCAGTTCACTCCTGCCGGCGTGACAAATAGCCGCTGCCAGGGCGTCAGCCCCGTGATCAGGCGTGGGAATAGCTGATAATCCCAGGATTATGCGGATCATCTCCTGAACCTGCGCCTTGTCAGGGCGTCCGCGTCCGCGTCCGACTACTGCCTGTTTCAATTGAAGCGGCGTATATTCCCCAAAGGGAACACCGGCCTGGGCTAACGTAAAGAGAATTACTCCTCTGGCCTGAGAAACCGATATTGCGCTTTTTCTGTTCTTGGCAAAATAAAGGGTCTCAATTGCAGCCTCAGCGGGCTTATACTTCTTTATCAGCCCGCTGATACCCTGGTAGATCATTACCAGCCTCTCTCCCATGGGCGTGTGCGCCGCAGTGTGGATTACACCATGGTCCAGATAACAGTAACGGTTGTTGCCAAAAGCGATCAAACCGTAACCTATTGCAGCTAAACCGGGATCAATACCGAGAATAACTTTCATTCATCAAATTTAAAACCATCAGGTATTTCCAGGTTAGTGGCTACACTCTGAATGTCATCATGATCTTCAAGATTCTCAATCAGCTTGATGGTCTTTCGCGTTGAATCATGATCCAGTGTGATACTGCTATCAGCTACCATGACAACATCAGCATTAATATGCTCGAAATTTTTACTTTTTAGAGCTTCGAGCACACTTTCAAAATCTTCAGGTGTAGTTACCACCTCAATGTTTTCACCGTCATTAGTAACATCGTCTGCGCCGGCTTCCAAAGCTGCGGCAAAGATATCATCCTCAGAATACTCTACTGCACTGTAAGCGATAATCCCTTTACGTTTAAATAGATAGGACACACATCCTGACTCGCCCAGGTTGCCGCCGCCGCGGGATAGAAGGTGACGAAGCTCAGCGGCAGTCCGGTTTTTATTATCGGTGAGGATATCAATCAGCAGGGCTGCTCCGCCCGGAGCGTAGACCTCGTAGGTCATCTCCGTATATTCCACCCCTTCCATTTCACCGGTACCCTTTTTAATAGCCCTCTCAATATTGTCCTTGGGCATATTGGCCAGTTTGGCCTTTAATACTGCAGAGCGCAGCCGGGAATTGGCTTCAGGATCCCCTCCCCCCATACGGGCGGCAACGCTGATCTCTTTGATGATCTTGGTGAATATCTTTCCTCGTTTAGCATCAGCAGCGCCCTTTTTATGTTTAATCGAAGCCCATTTGCTGTGGCCGGACATGGTTTATCTCCTTATCGAAAAATAATCCCTGAAAGGGGGTTTCTTGTTCAAATAAAAGGTAACACACCCGCTAAAGCGGTGTCAATAATATGGCCCCTGGTATCCAGGTATTCACTGAGCTCTACAAGCAGGCTGTCGAGGTGTAATCTTCCCCTGGAACTTAAGGCCAGGTAATTATGGCTGCTCCGCGCTAATTTGCGCCGTCGCCACTCCTGCCAGAGCCCGCCTAGCAATATTTCCGGAGATTGGTTAAAGCGTTCGCTGAATAATGCTGTTGGAATACCGCGCTTGAGGCGCAGCCCCATCATCAGAGTCTCAAATAAAAAATCCCTGATTGGCACTCTTTCAACAGTTGTTCCCCATAGATCTTCATTTCCGTCGAGAAACTGATTAACATCCTCCGGATTAGAGAGCCTCAAGGCATCTCCCCGCTCACCGGGCAGAGTGGAAACCGCTGCCGGGCCCAGGCCGAGATAGGGCTCCAGATGCCAGTAGCGCAGGTTATGGAGAGATTCTTCACCCGGCAGAGAAAAGTTGGCTATCTCGTAATTGTTAAACCCCCTTGATCTCAATGCTGCAGAGCCCTGCAGCCACACCTCTTCCTGATCCTCACCATTAACCTGCTTATCAAGAAGAGTACCCTTCAGCGGTGTGAGAGTGTATAAGGAAATATGCTTAATGAAACTTAGGGAGCATAATCTGTTCAATTCTTCAACCAGATATTCTGCTTTTTGTCCTGGAATTCCAGCCAGCAGATCAATGCTTACTCTGCCGGACCAATATTTTTCCACCAGGTCCAGAGCTCTTAGATTATCCTTGCTGCTTCCCAGGCGGCCCAGTTTATTAAGAAGATCATCATCAAAGCTCTGCATACCGATACTTAACCGGTTTACATTATTCGCAGCACAGATTTGCAGGAATTTTTTATCCAGAGACTCCGGATTGGCTTCAATTGTCCATTCTATGGCACTTTTATCCCTATTCCGAGTGCACAGCAATCGGTTTATTCCGCCGAGCAGCAGGGAAAGATGTTCATCTTTTAAAAGGCTCGGTGTACCGCCGCCTACGAAAATACTCGCAATTGAAGCTTTATCCATAGTCTTCAGATAGTAGTCAGCTTGTTTCAGTATTTCCTGCACTACTTTTTTTTCTGTTGATTCCTGGAAGCCGGAAATTGAATAAAAGTCGCAGTAATAACATTTCCGGCGGCAGAAGGGTATGTGGATATAGAGGGAGAGCCTAAAGGAAGTTTTTTTAAACTCAAGTTGTGCGGTGTCAGAGTTTTTCACTCTGGTTAAATGGCCAGTATCTATAAAATACTCTGCTGTCAATCCTGGAAAAGAGCAGAGGTCCCCAGGAGCGGGAATCGTTGGATTTCATACGGTTGTCACCGAGCAGGAAATATTCATTCTCTTTCAGGGTAATCTCTTCCATATTGCCTGTTAAGGGGAAATCGGACTGCCATGCTTCGGGCATGACTTCAACCCTGATTTCGTAATCAGGGGAAATCAGCTCTTTTTCGCTATAGAAGCGATCCTTTGACTGTGGTTTGATATAGGCGGTAAAACCTTCCAGTTTGATTGTATCTCCGGGAAGTCCGATAATCCGTTTGATCATATACCTGGTGTTGCTGCCCCTGCCTGGATTTCTGTGGGGAGCAGCTTTCTGCAGGGTAAAAAAACGTACCAGGGGTTCGAAAGTGTTAAACAGGGTATTACCGGTCGGATAATAGGGGGGGGTGCAGATTACCAGGTCACCATACTGTGGTTTGGTAAGGCCGGGAAGACGGGAAGAGAGAAAAGGAAGTTTGCCGCCGTAACTCAAAGGTGTGGTCAGAACCCTGTTCATCCGGGCAAGGCCGGGAAGCATGGAATCAGACTCAACCCTGAAAGTCTTTAAAAAAAAGGTGGAAATTATCAGATAGAGAAGAAAGGAGAGAATGACAACTTTCAGCAGGGGTTTAAGGATGACCCTTACCAACCAGACCATGGGGGTTGTGCTGTATTTCTCATAATAGTGTTGCATTTCAGCGGATTATTCCCAGTCGCGATAAAGGCCAGTATTTAAAAAGGGCTCTTCCCAGCACTTTTTCCAGGCGCACCGGCCCAAAAAAACGGGCGTCTCTGGAGTCGTCACGATTGTCCCCCATGGGAAAGATCCTGCCCTCCGGGATGTACCAGCCCCTTTCCAGAATGCTCCACTGTTCACGGAAAAGCCGGCTGTAGGGTTTAAGAGCATAAAGAGCTGCATACCGCGATTCCTGCACACTGGCATTATCGATCAATTCTTTCTGACTCCAGGAAGATGGACCGGCGGTGCTGTTGGTGATATAAAAATAGCGGTTAACCGCATTTTTCTGATCGTTAGCAAGAGTTAATCCGGCATCCAATAGAGCCAGCGCTTCTCCGGCTTTTTCAAAGTAAACATATTGCTCAGGTGAAAAGATACGGCGTCTGGTGTACTGAAGATTATAGAGCTCCTTAATTTCGGTTTCAGTATGCCAGTAATTTTGACCCGGCAACATGATCTCTACTTCTCCCTTATTCATCCTGATGCGGTCACCAGCCGTGGCCACGGCGCGTTTTATTAGAAAGTGATGTTTAGGCCGGCCATACTCATCACGGTCAATATCCACCAATGAGAGGGTAATCATGTAGATCACTCGCTGTAAAATGTCTTTAACCGGTCCCATAGGTATATAGGAGGGATTCTCAAAGATAATCACCTCTCCTCTTCTGGGTTCTCTAGGGCTGTTGATCTTGAATAACCCGGGCAGAAGCTCCGGGCCGTAAATCAATTTATTCACAAAAATCCGGTCACTAATCTTTAAGGTAGGCACCATTGATTGGGAGGGTATCATATAGGCCTGGAGCAGAAATTGATTAATCAACAGCACGATAAAAACCGCAGAGATAATAGCATCCGCCCAATCCAAAACCGGATTCTTGCGCTTCTGTTTTTCTTTCTTTACCAGATGGCGCCGTTTACGCCAGGTAAGAAAGGTTTCTGTTTTTTTCTGTAATTTTATGCTCCACTCAGACCAGGTCAATATTATTCTCCGCAGAGGAGATTAGCATGTTTCTACTCTCATTGACAAGTAATCTCCTGAAATCTATAATCTGCCCATGTTAAAAAAGAAAAATAAGGAGCCGATCCCCAATTTCGCTGAGGTAAGGGTCAAGCTGAAGCCATTTCTGGGCATGCATCCGGGCGCCTACTTAACGGTTTTATACTCCATAATTATTATTGTGATCGTATTTATGGTGCTCTTCTATCCAGGTATAGTCCGTAGGGGTACGTATGCAACCTTTCAAAGCTTTCCGTCAAAAGCTACAGTCACTGTTGACGGGAAATTTCTGGGAATTACACCTTGTAAGGGTTTTATAGAAGCGGGAAATAAAAGTATTGAGTTAAAGAAACCTTTTTACCGCATTTTCAGCGTTGAGCAAGAGATAAGAGGCCGGATTTTTGCGACTTTGTTCTTTCCTGTAAAGAAAAGATATGAGGTCGATCTTGAAATAGCTGATCTTGACACTCTCCTGAATAGTGCGCTTTCTGATTTTGCAGCCAATAACCATATTCCGGAAATTTTAATAGAAACTATTCAAGCGGCAGCCACGCGTGAATATGAGAATATGACGAAAATGTATTCATTTTTAGACAATGCAAAGTATTTTGTTAATTCACCCTATCAATTAACAAAATTACTTGAGGCAACAGCCATGGTAGAAAATGGCACATTAGCTTTAACTCCGGGTTCTTTGCTGCGAATAGTTGCAAATATAATACAAGTTAAGGAAAAGTATGAGAACTTTCCCTATTGGCTGCTGCTGTCTTTGCCTTCAGATATGGCTGAAACCTTTACCTCTTCCGACTGGTTCAGCAAATTTTATCAGAAATCGATTGACTCTATCACAGCTCAACAGGTATTCCAGGAAAAGGGGTCAAGCGTGGCGCACCCTCCTTCCATGACTAATCTGAATCTGGCGGGCATTACCTTTAATAGAATCCCTGGAGGCACGCTGATTCAAGGACGTGATGATGATTTAGCTTCTTTAAGCAACAGAGTTGAATTACTGCTGCCTCATCCGGTAGCTGTATCTCCATTTTATATTTCAAAAACAGAGGTTACCAACAGACAGTTTAAATCCTTTATTTCACAAAACCCAGGCTGGAGCAAGAATAACCTTAACGAACTGCTTGGAAACAAACTGGTTACTGAAAATTATCTTTCAGAGTGGCAAGCAGAGCAGATACCTGATGGACGGGATAATTTCCCGGTTGTATATGTTTCCTTTGCTGCAGCAAGCGCCTACTGCGACTGGCTGAGCAGTAAATCCAGCCTTAATGCCCGTCTACCATATGAGAGTGAATGGGAATGGGCGGCGCGGGGCGGTCTGGTTAGTAAACCCTACCCTCTCGGCCGCAGTGCGGGGGGCGAAAACTTTTTCACTAATGGTGAGAAAAGTTCCCGCCGGGTTGCTCAGGGCCCGCCCAATGGCTACGGTTTATATGACATGTCGGGAAATGTCTGGGAGTGGTGCCTGGACTGGTTTTCACCGGTGAATTATTTCTTTACTTCTCAGTATCCGCAGGTAAATTCTGTTGATGCAGAACATTCCCCGGCAATAGGAGCGGAAAAAGTAATAAGAGGAGGCTCCTGGGCCAATGATAAAGATCTGGTAAAGCTGTACACCCGTGGCTCGCAGCCTCCGGACTGGTGCAGTCCCTACCCTGTCTCTTATACACATCT
>DRHE01000406.1 GCA_011049745.1 Spirochaetales bacterium
ATTTCATCTGGTTTGAATGGAACAAACGCATTGTAGAAAACTCAAGCTTTTTGGCTGAAAACGCTCAAGGTTTGTATCAGATATGGAACACTGAAGAGGATCAGAATAGAAAAAATGAGATAGAAGAAGAGTTACTGGAAGCCCTCAACCTTATCATCAGGAAGTACCCCCACCAATACGCCGCGGAAAGGGCACTCTTTATTAAAGGCAACCTCTTTTTTGAAAAAGAGAACTGGGATGATGCTGCCAAAGCATATCTGGATTTAGCACACTCCTTTGCTAAGGGATACCTTGCCCCTCTAAGCCTTTTTAATGCAGCAGTAGCCTATGAAGAACTTAACGAGTCGGATAAGGCTCTGGCTAATTACAAGTTGATAACTGAGAACTATTCCGACAATTACCTCTTACCCCATGCTCTCTTTTCTCTGGGCAGGCTCTACGAGCAAAAAGAAGAGTATGATCTGGCACTCTCCAGCTATAACCGTCTTGAAGATGGCTATTCAGCCAGTAATTGGACAAAGATTGCCAGAAACCGTATAATTGAACTTACTATAAATGGGAAAATAGGAAAATAAGACTCTTATTACTGGAGGTCGGGACATGGCAAAAAAACACTTAAAGATTTTTGCAACCAGGTATTTCGGGTTGGTTATCGGTCTGCTTGTATTTCTGCTGTTAACATTATTTATGGAAGGCACCATTCTCATTGATAATATTGAGCTTAATGTCCTGGATCTGAACTTCAGGTTAAAGAACATAGGACGGCGCACCAGGGTTCAGGAAGGAGTAACCCTGGAAAAGAGGAGTCTCAATATCTCCCCCGACATACTGATAGTTGGCATTGACGACAGGAGTCTCGATAAATTCGGCAGGTGGCCATTCCCGCGTTATACTGAAGCTAATCTAATCAATTCTTTCAGCCGCATAAAAAACCAGGAAGAACGTGAACGTGCTTTGTTTATGGATATCTTCTTTGTGGAGCCCTCAAATACGGCAGAGGATGACGCGCTCCTGGTAGAAAGCATAGAGCAGAGCGGCCGTGTTTACCTTGAGACCATACTGACACGCAGCGAGAATCCGCCTGGTACGGAGGAGGAGTACTTCGGTCGTCAGGAGATTATGTATCAGCATTTTGGCAAAATCACCAATATTAAGGGCGACTGGACTAAAATTGAAACATTTCACGGAATGTTTCCCCCTTTAAAGCCATATGCCAGGGCGACTCGCGGTTATGGTCATCCCAATTTTGTTGAAGATAATGATGAAGTTTACCGTAAACAGCCTCTCGTAGTAAAATCAGCAGTCTTTATAGAAGAATTCCGTCTCGATCACCTGACCACTGATGATTTAACTGAAGAGGAGTATTTGAACTTTACCAGACTGGCCTGGATGGATATGGACAACATCCTCCATGACGTTCCCTTTCCTCTTACTGATAAAGTTCTTGCCGACCTGGCTAAAAAAATGGAAAAAAGTGCCCCGTTTAAAGCTGTTGATACTGATAATGATAAGAAACCGGATCTCTATTACCATGTTGTCAAGAAATACAAAGATAACTTTCTTCCCTCAATAACTCTCTCTTTAGCTTTGGATTATTTCAATAAAAAACTCTCCGATATCGAGGTAGTATTAGGAGAGTATATTCTGATCCCCGATCCCTATAAGTTCAATTTGAAAACTCAAAAATGGGAACCATATGTACTGGAAAGAAAGGATGGAAAAATCGCCGATATCAATGAGATCAAGATCCCGATTAATGAAAGAGGGCAGATGCTTATTAATTTTATGGGTATTGGTTCAAGCCCCTCTCCTCAAGGCCATCAGACCTTCCCGGTACGCTCTTTCTACGGTTATGCTGCCAGGGTGGCCGGCCCTGACCCAGAGCATTGGCCCCGTACCAAGGCAGTAGGAAATAAAATACTCATGGTCGGTCCCTTTTCCAAGGGGATCGCCGAAGACGAAAAAACAACTCCCTACGGTTTAATGTATGGTGTTGAAATCCACGCTAATGCCCTGAACACAATTTTAATGAATAATTTTCTCTATTATCTGCCGCGATGGGCAAATATCCTGGTACTCCTGGCCATTACCATGCTTACTGCGTTTATGGTATCAAGGCTCTCCACTATCTGGTCATTGATTATATCGATGATTATGGTGGTTGTCTTCTTCTTTTCCGTCTCCCTGATTTTTGATATTTACAATACAATTATGACCCTTTCCGCTCCGATTCTCGGCATTCTGCTCGCTTTTCTATCAGTAATTGTCTACCGGATTATGACTGAGGAGAAGGATAAGGCGCGCATACGTGATATGTTCGGCAAATACGTGAGTCCCAGGGTCGTTGATCAGATTCTGGCCAATCCGCCGGAATTAGGGGGAGTGGACAAAGATCTTACAGTTTTCTTTTCCGATATTCGCGGTTTTACCACATTTTCAGAGGCCATGACCCCTCAGGAACTGGTTAATCATCTGAATCAATATCTTACTGCCATGACTGATATTATCCTTGATCACCAGGGTACACTCGATAAGTATGTGGGAGACGAGATTATGTGCTTCTGGGGCGCGCCATTGCCGCAGGAGGAGCATGCCATATTAGCCTGCCAGTGTGCTTTGCAGCAGATGGAAACCTTACATAAGATGAATGATAACTGGCCGCCGGAAAAAAAAATCAATATCGGTATAGGTATTAATTCCGGAATTATGACCGTAGGTAATATGGGCTCCATGGGCCGGATGAATTATACCCTGATGGGCGATAACGTTAACCTCGGCGCCCGTCTGGAGGGCACAAACAAGCAATATTTAACCAACATCATTATCAGCGAATATACTTACGGCCTGGTCAAGGACAGGATAATAGCCAGAGAATTGGATAATATCAGGGTAAAGGGCAAAAACAAGCCGGTTTTGATCTATGAACTCAATGACGTTACCCATGGTTATGAACCTGCCGCCACTGCGCAAACTAAAGGGAAGGGTAGGGGGTAGGAAATCGAGAGAGCTTTTCAATGTCTCATAAGAAGATCGCTTTTTTTATTATCACTGGATTAATTATATTCTTTACAAACTCCTGCGGTTTGGACACCATTATTACCCTAAAGCCTCCCGAGTTCGTAGGTTTTTCCAATGTAGATAAAAATTTTATATTCAGGGCAACGGGTGACTATGACTCATATTATTTCAGAGGTTTTGAGCTCTATTA
>DRHE01000407.1 GCA_011049745.1 Spirochaetales bacterium
GAAAGCAGTAGAATAGGCATATCCGCAGAAACCCGTCATTTTAGGCCGGAGGCGGTGATGCCCTTCATCGCCGCCCCGGCGTTCATTTCCTTAACTTCGAGATTCGGCACCCTTTAAAACTCTTCGACATTCCTTGTTACAATCGGTAATTCTGTTCTCAATGCAGAAGCAACCATTGCGGACATATTCTATTCATGATTTTTAACATAAAGATTGTTTTATATAAGCCAAGTGGATTTTTTAGATCTTATCCACCAGCACTGTCATCTCTCCCTTTTTGTTGACGACCCTCCTGATTTTATCCCTGGGGACATTGCTTCTCCTTGCCGGGCTCACTTAGGCCTGGACGGGGATGCTTCTCATAATACTCTTTAGCCTGCAAAATGGCTGTTTTAATGTCTGTTTGTGGAGCCCATCCCAATTTACTCTTAGCTTTGGAAGAGTCAAAATAACGGAAGACAGAAGATATTTTACAATCTGGGCCGGCAAAATAAAAGGGAGAGTCTCATCAGCCGGGATAACAGGGTCATTCAAAAACCCAATGCCGGCCACAGAACTAATATGTATAAATCTCTTTACCCCCTTTTTGAAAGAGGCCTTGGCTGCATTCTCTGTTCCCTGCACATTAATCTCAAAGAGCCTCTTCTTATCCCGTTTATAAAATGAGACCAGGCCGGCTAAATGATAGACCACATCAATATCATGAAAATAAGGCTCAATAGCCTGATAATCCCTTATATCGGTATAATGGATAGTAACAGGATTCAGTTTTTCTATATTCAAACAGGGATAAGGGTTCCTCTTACAGTCGATGACTCTTATATCAGCCTTCCCTTTTGTCTCTCTCCGTAATTTTTCAATAAGGTGCTGTCCCAAAAAACCCCTGCAGCTTATATTGCACCAGTTACTAAAGTAGGATATTAATAGACCTGTTTGTAAGGAACTGAGAATGTCCCTTAACTAGTATAAATTGCCCGAGCGATCAATATGTTGTGGGTAAAATGTGGAATAATACACAACATAGTGAATTGGACAGCCGAAGCCGGGGTTGCTGGACAACCTTAATTAGTAGCTTTATCCGGAAGTTGCCGAGCGGACAAAAGTTGCATGGCGGGGAGACCCGCTCCTCCAGGCGCTTCCGGTTCCTCCGGTTGAACCCAGGGTGCTGCGGTACTAGCGAACCTCTTTTTCCATCCATACCTGATACACCATCAGGATTACAAATAGATTTTTATCCGATGGACTACCAGATAGCAAAGCTGATGTGATATATAGGGGTTTCTCCCAGCAAACCAAGTTTTGTCTGTTCATAATAGATGGTAAATAGCCATAATTGACTAGAAGGAGATGTTATGAGCATAACCAGATTTATCGACCACAGCCATCCTATCGAGCATGGCATGATTACCTATCAGGGTCTTCCCGGACCCAAGATCTCTGAGTTTCTTACCCGGGCGGCCTCGAAAGAACATTACAGCGGTGACACCACCTTCAGTATCGGAAGCATAGACATGGTCGCCAACACGGGGACGTATATCGACGCCCCCTTTCATAGATATTCAGAAGGGGGCGATTTGGCGAAGTTTTCCCTCGATATCCTTGCCGATGTTCCTGGTATTCTGATACGAGGAGAAGGCACAGCGATCGATGCTGCGTCCTTTAAAGGCTACGATTGTCGGAAGCGGGCGGTACTGATCCGATCCGACTGGAGCCGGCATTGGGGTACCGAACAATATTTCAACGGTCATCCTTTTTTAACACGGGATGCAGCGGAATATTTGGTGCGTGCCGGTGCGGTGCTGGTGGGCATAGACTCGTACAATATCGACGACACCGCCGATGGTACCCGGCCTGCTCATTCCCTACTGCTGCAAGCGGAAATTCCCATTGTGGAGCATCTGTGCCATCTTGACCTTCTGCCCGACTCAGAGTTTCGGTTTTTTGCCGTACCACCCCCCATCAGAGGGTTGGGTTCATTTCCAGTTAGAGCATTCTCAATTGTCCGCTGAACAGAAGCGGAACCAGAAACAATCATTTACATAGTGTCAGATAGGTCTGGAAACAAAGATTATTGAGAGGGATGCAATTGCAGCAAGTACACGATCAAAAGGAGATGATTTCTTCTCGTTGTGGTGAGCTCTTCACCGATACGGAAGTCTCCAACCGTGTTTTGAATAGCGGCGGTGTTTTCCCGCTGACGGGATGTACCCCTGATCCGGGAGCTCAAGCTGTACATTTTTGATGCGTAGAGCGATCTCTGGTAGAGTATAAAAGTTAAGAGACGATCGATATTCTCCGTCTGATAATAGGCTTCTCTTTCAAACCAGTTTAACAGTATCGGGTTTTCCAGAAGCGTTGAGAAAATCGATTTTTTATTGAACTCCGCACTCCTCAACACATACCGTATCTGTTCATACTGTCGGTAAATTTGCAAATCGATAATTTCCAGATCCAGCTCCGAAAAAAAGGGGGTTCCTCTGTTAAGTGTTAGCTCTCTGATCCTCTGCAGCACCTCTGTGATCTGACTGAGAAATCCCTCTGCCGTTTGATAGTAATAAATCATATCCTGTGCTCCGGTTATTTCCCGTTCCCACTGCCTGATATGCGATTCTAACAACTCGTACAGGGCTTGATTGGCCGGGCCATCCGGAAAACGATACCGCCCACCGGCCAAACGCTCGGTGTTTATTCCCATCTCCAAAGCTGTTTCATTTAGGATCCGATTCAGAAAGTCCACCGCCTCCTCACCATAAAGCGCATTCGTGAGAAGAAGTAACATCATGAACCCCAGAATTAGTTTCAACGGTAGATCTCATCCCTAAAGTAAAAGGTACTTATACGCTGAAATACAATCAACACGTAATGAGGCTGCGATCGAGGTACACCACGCCATCTGAATCGAAAATACCAAGGGTATCA
>DRHE01000408.1 GCA_011049745.1 Spirochaetales bacterium
AGTCAAAAGAGGACCCTGGCCCTGAATCTGCAGGAGATGAAGGCCATACGCAATTACTTTCAGCAATTAGAGGTGCAGGCGGAGCGCCGGGGTGTGGGGCTTGAAGCCGGGCCCACGGATGTGGAGCTGGAGGCTATTGCCCAAACCTGGTCCGAGCACTGTCACCACAAGGTATTCAATGGCATTATCCATTACACAGATGAACACGGTAAAAAAAAGAAGATCAATTCCCTCTTCAATAGCTATATCAAGCGGGTAACCGAGGAACTTAATGCTCCCTGGCTGTTAAGCGTGTTCAAGGACAATGCCGGAATAATCCGCTTCAATGACCGCCTTGCCCTGGTTTATAAAGTAGAGACCCACAACAGTCCCAGCGCTTTGGATCCCTACGGCGGCGCCATGACCGGGATCGTGGGGGTGAACCGCGATCCTCTTGGCGCCGGTATGGGGGCCAGGCTGACCGCCAATGTCTGGGGCTACTGTCTGGGCAATCCCCTGGCCGCAGAAACTCTCTCTCCGCGCCTGCTACATCCCCACCGGATCAGGGAGGGGGTTCACCGCGGGGTAATCGAGGGCGGCAATCAGTCCGGTATACCCTATATGCGTGGCTGGGAGCTTTTTGACCGGCGCTTCGCTGGCAAACCCCTGGTATTCTGCGGCACCCTGGGAGAAATGCCACTTGAAATTGCGGGTATACAGTGCGAGCATAAAGAGGTGCATACCGGGGACATTATGGTAATGGTCGGCGGCCGCGTGGGTAAGGATGGTATTCACGGAGCCACCTTCTCCTCTGAGGAACTGCACGAAGCTTCACCTGTTCAGGCGGTGCAGATTGGCGACCCCATTACCCAGAAAAAAATGGCGGACATGCTCTTAGAGGCGCGTGACCGGCTGCTATACAGAGCTATTACTGATAACGGCGCCGGGGGTTTAAGCTCTTCGGTTGGTGAGATGGCCCTGTTGTCCGGCGGCTGTGAAATGGACCTTGCCAGGGTTCCTCTAAAATACCAGGGCCTGAAAGCATGGGAGATCCTGATCTCTGAAGCCCAGGAGCGGATGACCCTGGCCGTTGCCCCTGAGAAGCTGGAAAGTTACCTATCACTCTCTGCAAGGCGCAGGGTTGAATCGACCCCCCTGGGCCGTTTTACCGGCAGCGGAAAATTCCACATCTATTATGGAAACAAAACAGTGGCCTACCTGGACATGGAATTCCTGCACCATGGTGATCCTCAATATGAACTGGAAGCGCAATATATTAAGAAAGATTTTGAGGAACCTGAAGTTGATATTTCCGACCATGGTGAGGTTTTACGATTGATGCTTCAGCGCCTGAATATCTGTTCCAAAGAGGAAAAGGCGCGCCAGTATGATCACGAGGTAAAGGGCCGCAGTGTGATAAAGCCCTTTGTAGGCTGCAGCTTTGATGTTCCTTCAGATGGCTCAATTATGCTTGCCGGGCTCGATCAGCCCGAAGCTGCTGAACTCATGGGTATAGTGCTGGCCGAGGGGATTAATCCTTTTTACTCAGATATTGATCCCTACTGGATGGCTGCCTCGGTTGTGGATGAAGCTGTTCGCCGTGTAGTTGCTGTTGGCGGTGATCCCGGCTATATTGCGGCCCTGGATAATTTCTGCTGGCCCAATGTTGTGAAAGAGAGCATGCCGGAGCGTTCTCATAAACTGGCCCAGCTGGTGCGCGCCAATCAGGGGCTCTACGATTATTGTAAGGGTTACAAGCTGCCATTGATCTCGGGAAAGGACAGCATGTCCAATGACTGTACGCTTACTGATCCCCCTATCTCCATTCCTCCCACCCTGCTGCTTTCCGTTGTCAGCCGGATCAGTGATGTAAGCCTGGCTGTTACCCTGGATGTTAAGAACCCCGGTGACCTGCTGTATATGCTCGGAGAGACCATGGAAGAAATGGGAGGCTCTGAGTTTTACCGTTTTTACGGTGAGCGGAGCAGGGGCCGGCCTTACATTGGCAACAGTGTGCCGCGGGTAAAACTGGAAGCGGCCCGGAAACTCTATCAGGCCCTGGCCGAGGCCATAGCAGGCAGGCTGGTAGAGTCGGCTCATACACCGGCAATTGGCGGCCTGGGAGCGGCGCTGGCGTTTAAAAGTTTTGCAGGCGGTTATGGACTTCAAGTCGATCTGCGGGCTCTTCCCGCGCCTTCAGCAACAGCTGATTTTGTGCTGCTCTACTCGGAATCCAACAGCCGTTTTATTGTTACCATTGATCCGGGGAATAAAGAGAGCTTTGAAAAGCTGATGACGGGTATCAGTTGTTCACAAATCGGCAGGGTGACGGATAACGGGGAACTGCAGATCAGGGGCTTGAGCGGCGGGATTATTATCAGGGAGAATATTCATAAATTAAAAAGGGAATGGCAGGCCCCATTAGGGAGTGAGGATTAATGGCTGAACCCAGGGCTCTAATTGTCACGGGCGATGGATTAAACTGTGAAGAGGAAACGGCCTTCGCCTTCCGGCTGGCAGGGGCTGAGCCCTGCCTGGTTCATATAACCGACCTGCTTGATGGTGAAAAGAAGCTAAAGAGTTATCAGATCCTGGCCTTTATCGGCGGTTTTTCCAATGGCGATCATCTGGGTGCGGGCAGAATCCAGGCCGGGCGCTTCAAGCACAGGTTGCAGGATGACCTGCAGAGTTTTATCAATGACCATAAGCCGATAATCGGCATCTGCAATGGCTTTCAGACATTGGTGAAAATGGGCGTTCTTCCCGGGGAGGGAAAGGAGCGCTTTATTCAGAACTGTACAATCATGGGCAATGATTCCGGCAAGTTTGAGGACCGCTGGGTCTACCTGCGCTTAAATAAGGATTCCCCATGTATCTGGACCAGGGACATGGCAACTATTTTTCTGCCGGTGCGTCACGGCGAGGGTAAGTTCTTTACTGATGATCCGGGTATAATTCCAGCTCTATTTTCCAGTGGGCAGGTAGTGGCCCAATACTCTGATGATTCTTTTTCCTCTCCGGTAATGGATTATCCCCTCAATCCCAATGGTTCCCTACATGGTATTGCGGCTATCTGCGATCGGAGCGGTCTTATTTTCGGGCTGATGCCCCATCCGGAAGCCTTTCTTTATTCCTACAATCATCCCTCCTGGACCAGGATGGTTTCTTCAGGCCATATTTTGCCGGAACAAGGAGAGGGAGCAGCAATTTTCCTTAATGGTGTCACATATTTGCAGTAAGGCAGGAAGGAGGAAGAGGAAACAATGCGTAAAATCCCTACCGCCATTCTGATGAGCGGTTCAGGCAGCAATGCCCGTAAAATAATTGAGTATGGTTCCAAATTGCTGGATATCCGGCTGATCCTTTCCGATAATCCAACTTCAAACTACAGATCCATCGCTCGTGATTACAGTATTGACCAGGCTCTTAATAATATCTACCGCTTTTATGGTGTTGAACCCGGTAAGGTTTCAGCAGCCGGGAGGAAGAGGTTTCGGGGTAAACGGAAACGCCTGACCTTTGATGCCCTGACCGACAAGATCCTGAAGGGCTATAATATAGAATTGATTGCCGCTGCCGGATATAACTGGCTCTTAAGTCCGCTTTTGTGCAACAATTATATTATCGTTAATGTTCATCCCGGTGATCTGCGGGTACGCAATGAGGCTGGGAAGCGAATATATACCGGGCTTGGTTGGATACCCACGGCTAAAGCCCTGCTCAATGAAGAGCGGTACGTTCACACCACCACCCACCTGGTCACCGCAGAACTTGATGGCGGCGCTATTGCCAGGGTTTCGGCTCCGGTTGATGTTGGTTTCCTTGAGAATTTTGACCGGCAGAAGCTGCTGCCCTCAGGTGTTACACTTAAAGAGCTGATCCACGATGTGAACAATAACGGCGGTAAAGAATACGGCTCTACATTACTCTACAGCCGCTCTAAAGAGCTTCAGGAAAAGCTTAAGGTGGTTGGAGATTGGCGGGAGTTTCCTATTACCATGCACCAGGTGGCGGATTATATGTTGCAGGGCCGTTTACGCCAGGATGAAAGCGGCCTTATCATGGTGGATGACAGGGAGGCTTTCGATCTCTTTGTGACAGGGGAAGTTTAAATATGGCCAGAGTTCTAATTGTGGGCGGCGGCGGCAGGGAGCATGCTCTTGCCTTTTTCCTGGGGCAGAGCAAGGATGTTGAAGAGGTATATATCGCTCCGGGCAATGCGGGGAGCGCCCTCTGCGGCACCAATATTGCTATTGATGTAACCAGGGGTGGAAATTTCTCATCACTAACCGATTTTGCCCACGAGAAGAGTATCGATCTTACCATAGTGGGACCGGAGGTTCCACTGTGCAGCGGCCTGGTGGATTATTTGAAGAAGCGGGGCTTAAAAGCTTTCGGCCCCGGCAGCAGGGCGGCCAGGCTGGAGGGTGATAAGGTTTTTGCCCGGCGTTTTATGGAGCGTTATAATATTCCCCAGCCGGCCTTTACCGTTTTCGATCAATGGTCTGAAGCTAAGAGCTTCCTGCACTCCCTTACTGAACGAAGGATTGTAGTAAAAGCTGCCGGTCTTGCCGCGGGCAAGGGGGCTATTGTATGTGATAATCTGGCGCAGGCTTTAGAGGCGGCTGAAAATATTCTAAAAACCAGGGTATTCGGCAGCGCCGGTGACCAGGTGGTTATTGAGGAGTTCCTGGAAGGGGAGGAAGCATCTGTTTTTGCCATCTGCGACGGCCGGAATGCTCTTTACCTGGCGCCGGCTCAGGACCATAAGCGCATCTTTGATGGTGATAAGGGGCCGAATACCGGCGGCATGGGGGCTTATGCACCTGCACCCCTGTTAACCGGGGCTGTTATGAACAGGGTTGATAGGGAGATTATCCGGCCCCTGCTTGAGGCTATGGCTCTGGAAGGCACGCCTTACCAGGGTTGCCTGTACGCCGGGTTGATGATCAAGGGAGGTGAAGCGAAGGTAGTTGAGTTTAACTGCCGTTTCGGAGACCCTGAGACCCAGGCGGTACTGCCCCTGCTGGATGAGGATCTTTACCAATTGCTGGCAGCTGCAGCCGCGGGGGGGCTGGAGGGCTACTCACCGGAA
>DRHE01000409.1 GCA_011049745.1 Spirochaetales bacterium
CTCTTTTCCTTTAACAACCCTTTCGGCGCCTGTCAGGCATGTTCAGGTTTGGGGGTTTCCCTGGCATTTGATCCGGCTCTGGTTATACCGGATAAAAGTCTCTCCTTTGACCAGGGGGCGATCCTAACCAATAATCCCAAAGCCAACTGGCACCGCAGCCAATTCAGGTCGCTGGCTCGTCACTATGGCTTTGACCTGAAAACCCCTCTGGAACAGCTTCCCGAAAGGGTGCTGCACACAATACTCTACGGTACCAGGGAAAAGATTGAGTTTCGTTATATAAACCGTGACCAGACCGGAAAATGGGAGTATACTTCCGGCTTCAACGGCATACTCAATGATCTGAAGCGAAGATACCTGGAAACATCCTCATCCTATATCAAAGAGTACCTTGAAGGATTTATGAGCCGGGAGGTATGCAGGGAGTGCAATGGCAGGCGTCTCAGGGCGGAGAGCCTGGCTGTTACCGTTGGCGGCAAGAATATCCATGAAATTACTTCACTGTCGGTTTCAGTCGCTTTGAAATTTTTTGAAGATCTTAAACTTACTCCTACCCAGGCTGTCATAGCCAGGCAGATCCTGAAAGAGATAAAAGCCCGCCTCTCTTTCATGGTCAGTGTCGGACTCGAATACCTGACCCTGGAGCGGCGTGCCTCCACTCTCTCCGGTGGGGAAGCACAGAGAATACGTCTGGCAACCCAGATTGGCTCTTCTTTAGTTGGTGTGCTCTATATACTGGATGAGCCTACCATAGGTTTACACCAGCGGGATAATAAGCGTCTTTTAGAGACTCTTGAGCACTTACGTGATATCGGCAATACCCTGATCATAGTGGAGCACGATGAACAGACACTGCAGGAAGCTGATTATATTGTTGATCTGGGCCCTGGGGCCGGGGTACACGGGGGCGAGATAGTCTTTGCCGGTACCTATAAGCAGATATTGAAGTGTTCCGCTTCTCTTACCGGCAGATTTCTCTCCGGCAGAGAGAAAATTGAGATTAGGCCTGTACGCAGGGCGGTGAATGGCGAAAAGATAACTATTCGCGGTGCGGCTGAGCACAACTTGAAAGAAATTGATGTAAGTTTTCCGCTGGGCGCATTTACCGTGATAACCGGGGTTTCCGGCTCCGGAAAATCCACTTTGCTGACTGACTTACTCTACCCGATCCTCGCAAATTATCTCAATCATAAACGCAAAGGCTATATTCGCCGGGGTGAGGGCCGGTACAGGAAAATTGAGGGTGCAGAATATATAGACAAGGTTGTAAATATTGATCAAGGCCCGATTGGCAGAACCCCCCGCTCCAATCCAGCCACTTATGTCGGGCTCTTTTCGCCTATCCGTGAGCTCTTTGCCTCGCTGCCCGAGTCCAAAGCCAGGGGCTATAAACCAGGGAGGTTCTCCTTCAATGTCAGGGGAGGGCGCTGCGAAAACTGCCAGGGAGCCGGTACCATAAAGATTGAGATGCACTTTCTTCCCGATGTATATATTACCTGTGATGTGTGCAAGGGAAAGAGGTACAACCGGGAAACCCAGGATATCCGTTTCAAGGGAAAGAATATTTACGAGGTACTCTGCATGAGTGTGGAAGAGGCGCTTGGTTTTTTCAACAGGATACCCAGGGTTAAAAGAAAGCTGGAAACACTGCTTTCTGTGGGGCTCGATTACATCGAACTGGGCCAATCAGCGCTCACCCTTTCCGGGGGTGAAGCCCAGAGGGTGAAATTATCTCTGGAGCTATCCAGGCAAAGTACCGGCAAAACCCTGTATATTCTTGATGAGCCTACCACCGGACTCCATTTTGCCGATGTAAAGAAACTCCTTGAGGTTCTGCATCTTCTGGTGGATAGCGGCAACACGGTCGTATTGATAGAACATAATCTCGATGTAATAAAACAGGCGGATCATGTAATTGATCTTGGCCCGGAGGGAGGAGAGAGAGGGGGAGAGGTCATTTGTTCAGGTACCCCTGAGGGGATAATTCGCTGTAAAAGATCTTATACGGGCAGCTTTCTTAAAGACCTGTTAAATCCCGCTTAATTGATGACTTGCAAGTATATTTTCTTACCGCTGCTCATACTTTTATGTCTTTCAGACACCCTCTACAGTCAGGCTGAAGTTGACAGTAACTCTGAGCCTGAACACTCATCTTCATCATTATTGCAGGAAACACTGCCAAGGGATATCGAAACGGCAAGCTACTATGAGCTGGTTGCCTGGTGCCGGAAGCTGGAGCTCGATGACAGCGGCAACCGTAAAACCCTGCAGCAGCGGCTTTTTGCCTATTTCCAGGTGGAACCGCCCCGGGAGGAAGCCAAAACCCGTGAAGAAAGAAGAAGCCTGGAGATCAAATCCGCCGGTGAGTCGGAGTATTTTACAATCGAAGAAATAGAAGAAGACTACATTATACTACGGGGAGGAGTGGAAGTAGAGCTGCGCGATAAAAATGTGCTCCACCGTATAAAAGCAGAGAAGATAATTTTAAACCAGAGCGCCAATATTATCACTGCCCAGGGCGGGGTGGAATACGTACTGGAAAGAGAGGACAGCACCGAGGTTTTTCGCGGTGAGAGCCTGACCTTTGATATCGAGACCTGGGAAGGAGTATTCTTTCACGGCGGCACTGAGACGGAGAGAGAGTTTAAAGGAGAAAAGACACTTTTCCATTTTTCCGGAGATGCTATCTCCAGATTGGAGAATGATACTATCATTCTAGAACGGGGTACTATCACTTCCTGCGATTTTGAGAAAGATCCTCATTACCAGATAAAAGCAAAAAAAATCTGGGTGCTGGCCCCTGGAGAATGGGCTATTCAAAATGCTGTGCTCTATATCGGCAGGGTACCGATGTTATATTTTCCCTTCTTTTTCCACCCGGGGGATGAATTCTTCTTTCACCCTGCCATTGGTTATCGGGACAGAGAAGGTAATTTCCTGCAGACAACAACCTACCTGATAGGCAAAAAAGAAAGAAAGCAGAGTCCCTTCTCCTTTTTATCCCTGACTCAAGAGGATGACCAGGAATACACCCGAAAAATAGAGGGACTTTTCCTGCGTAAGCAAAAGAGTGAAGCAAAGACCCAGGAAAATGAGAACTGGTTTCTTAAGGTTATGCTGGATATCTATTCCCGTTTAGGGGCAATGGCCGGGCTCCATGGTGATTTTTCCCCGCATATTACCTTTAAGGGCGGGGTAGGGAGAAGCAGAAGCTTATTCTTAATCGATACTCTCTATACGCCCTACTGGTCTGAAGGCGGCTCAGAGTATCGCTCCTACTGGAATGATTCCCGGTTATTCGGCCTGGAGATACCGCTGCGCTGGGGTATGGAAACATCCTGGCAAATAGGCGAGGGGAAATTTACTCTTTCAGGACTCTTTGAATATTATTCCGATCCTTACTTTACCAGCGATTTTTACAATCGCGCTGAAAATATCGACTGGTCAAGAATGCTGGGCATGGATGAAGAGGAGGAAAGCCTAATCTCTGAGAAATGGAATTTTACCTGGGAACTTAATGCAAAAGGCGATTTGGCGCCGGATAATCCGCTTTTTAGTACAGTGTCACTGCCATACCTGAAAAGCAAAGTCTTCTGGCAGAGCCGTGAACTGCAGAATATTGATACCTATCCCCTATCGGCCGATCCGGGCAGACACTTCTATTATCCGGTGAGTATGCAGGCGCCAAGCGCTGAGATCCATGTTGCGGGAAAAATCCTGGAGATGTCCAGCAGTAAGAAGGGCAGCCCGGCGGAAAATACGAAAACGGAAAAAACTGAAGGAGAAGAAGCCACTCTGCCAGAGGTCGAGGATCAAGATCCGGGAAAGGGTTATTTGATACCGGATTTCCGGCCGGCAGGGGGTTCAATGGCTGAAACTCTGTCAGAGGAATTCGCGGGAACCGCAATGCTGGAAGACCTGCGGCTGACTGAGGCCAAAAAAGATCTTTATGTGCAGCCGGAAAGAGAGAATCTTTCATTGGTCCTTTCTTACGACTTACGCCCGGGTATAATTGTAGAGAATACTTTGAATTCGGAAAATTGGCAGACTCCTGAAGATGTTGACTATGAATCCCGGTACACCACAATGGTGGCCAGCGATACAACCACTCTGGATTATAAGCTGAACATGCAGGAGGGATGGATCACCCTGAATCAGGGATTGGCTTTTTCAGCCACTTATCAGACGCGCTACCGCGGTACATCTGAAACAATTGATAATTGGGAAGATCTGGTTATGAGTGATTATCAGCAGACAAGGTCGGATCTGGCCACCACTATGCTCGTAAGTTTTTATCCGCTAATGGATAGCCCGGATTTCAAATATTCATTTTTGACCTATAAGCTCAATTGGATTTTTTTCAGCACTATTCTCAATGAAGGGCTGAGTGCCTACGGCAGCCCGGTTTATTACAACCGGACCGGGGAGTGGAACTCTGATACGGTAAAGGAGCACAACGCCCAGGGCAGGTTTGAGTATCGTCCCCTGGAGCGTGCACATACTTTAACCCTGGGCGCCCAGCTGCCGCCGCTATTAGCCAGTATAAGCGGCGAGCTGATCTTTTACCTCTGGATTCTAAAAAACAGGATAAATTCAGCATATAAAGAAGTAAGCCAGGATAACTGGGAGCTGCAGCCCCTGGTGGTTGAGGAGTCTCTGGAGATAGGTGAAGAAGTATCAATTAGTGAGGAGTTGCGGTTTGACCTGGAGAGAAGCCTGCTTAAGAAGAGTATTTCTACTGTAAACCTGTGGAATTTTAACGCCTCATTTACCGCTGAAAGACTGCTGCCGGTTGAGTGGAGCATGGTAAACGGTTGGCAGGAACAGGGTGGAACAGAGGAGTTTATGGCCAGCAATATACAATTGGGGTATACGTCGGATGCGGAGCCCCTATTCCTCTGGAAAAATCGTATCTGGCTGGAGAGCAACATGAATACATCCTTGAATATGAATCTACGCAGATTTACGGAGAACAGCCTGGACTTTACCTTTAAGGTCGATCTCTTTATCTATAAATTTCTGGAATTTTCCTTTTCTTCTATTCATACAAACAACTTGACTCATCGATACTTTCCCGCCTTTACCAGGGAGCTCGATATACCCTGGATGAATCCGATCACTGATTTACTACGCTCTTTTAATTTCTGGAATATTGATGATCGTTACAGCTCTGCATTTAAATTGAAGAACATAGCTCTAAAAGCCATACACCACCTGCATGACTGGGACCTCTCATTTATCTATGAGGGAAAACCCATTCTGTTTACCGATTTAAGCGGCGACCTCAAGTATAGGTGGGATAGCACCTTCTCGATTTTTCTGCAGTGGATAGCGATCCCGGAAATGAAAAGTACGGTAAGGGGGGATGGCAGTAGGTTTTATGTGCGGGGTTGACTTCCCTCTACTGTAGGGGTTAACATCACTACTTAAGGAGGGATATGGGGAAGCACTTGACAGTGGTGCTCCACGATAGAGATATTCTCAACGAGCTTTTAGGATACCATGACTGCAACCTGGCTCTTTTTGAGGAACTCCTGGGAGTGCGCCTCTTTTCCCAGGGCAATGAAATCTTTCTGGAAACTGCAGACCAATCTATCCACAATATATTTAAAAATATGTTGACTCAACTGGAGGAACACATTAAGTTAGGTCATATTCCCGGTCCCGATCTGATTAGATCCATACACAGCTCTATAAAGAATGGCGAGGGGGAAAAAACAGAAGACCTGAAAAATACCAGGGTAATAATACCCGGGGGCACTAAGAAAGTTTTTCCGCGCAGCTACAACCAGTCGGTTTATCTCAAGAGTATTAAAAAAAAAGAAATGATTTTTGGAATTGGACCGGCCGGAACCGGAAAAACTTATCTGGCTGTAGCCCAGGCATTGAAAGCGGTGGTCAGCCGGGAGAAAAGGAAGCTTATCCTTACCCGCCCGGTGGTTGAGGCGGGAGAAAGCCTTGGTTACCTGCCCGGGGATCTGGAACAGAAAATAAATCCCTACCTGCGGCCGCTCTATGATGCCATTGAATCTTTAATTTCTCCGGAGATGGTGAAGAGGTTGGAGGAGAACCGGGTAATAGAGGTAGCGCCTTTAGCCTATATGAGAGGCAGAACCATGGCAGATTGTTTTATTATTCTGGATGAAGCGCAGAATACCACCCTGGAGCAGATGAAGATGTTCCTCACCCGCATCGGCGAAGGTTCAAAAACAGTTATTACGGGTGACATCACTCAGATCGATATACCGCGGAAAAATAGTTCGGGATTACTCAATGTGATATCTATTTTGAAATCGATTGAAGAGATCCAGTTTATTTTTTTTGGGGAAGAGGATGTAGTTCGCAACCCATTGGTGCGTAAAATAGTTCATGCATATGAAGCCGCAGAGCAAAAATAATCAAAATAATTATCATAAAACCTCAACAGCCATACTGAAAATATTTAAGCAGGAGCGGTTTCTCATTCTTGCCGGCTGTTTTATTATCTCCCTCGGAATTGTTCTCATTTCCACACAATTCGGCTCTCTTTTTGTGCGTATACCCGATTTTAAAATGGGCACTGTAGCTGAAAGAGACTTTGTAGTTGACAGGGATATTATTTACATAGATGAGAAAGCTACTGAATTGAAACGGCAGGCGGCACGCAGCCTGGTGCCGCCGATATTCAGGATCAATGAAGAGATAACCGGACGAAGTTTGGCGCAATTTGACAGTTTCAGAGAAGAATTCCTGAAGATCATGGAGCAGGAGAGTTCGGTTGAAAAGATTTTTCTTAAGAGTCAGCTCACCTTCCCCGGAGTTATTGATAAAGAAAGCACTGCTCTACTGGTGGAGCATACTTCGCTCTCAGGGTTATTCGATCAGGCTCGTGAGCTGCTTCTGGTAACCCTGACCAGGGGTGTGGTTAATCTGGCAGATAGAGATAATGATGCCTATGGCTCCGGTTCGATTGAGTTGTGGCGGTGGCATGAAGGCAGATTGGAGAAGGAGGAGTATCTTCTGGAAGAAGTTCTGACCCTCAGTAATCTCATTGACTTCCTGGAGCAGGAGAGCAGCCATCTTCCTGATCAGGAGACCAGCCTGCTGCGCAGGCTGGTAGAACCCTTTGCCAAAGAGAATAGTTTTTTGGACGCTGAACAAACCAGGAAACACCGGCAGAAGGCAATGGATGAGGTGGAAGGAGTGGTAGGCAACCTGGTGGAGGGACAGGTGCTGGTACGCCGTGGTGACATTGTAAGTGAAGAGATAGCGCATCAGATACGCGCTGTGGGTAAATACTCAACCACCCTTAACCTGAATAGTATTATCGGTTCTACAATTTATTTAACCCTGATTTTTGCGCTGGCTGTATTTTTGCTGAATAAAAAAATAATTAAAATAAACTTGAAGCGCAGCCAGCTTATTTTCCTAGGGGCAACCGGCTGTTTTTATCTGCTGCTTGCTGCGCTGCTTTCCAGGTCATTTCAGCTACCGGAGTGGCTCCCTCTTTCGATAATGCTTCCTACAGCAGCAATTTCTATTGTGGCGGCAATTATTATTTCCACAAATCTTGGAATTGTTTTTACTCTGCTTATCTCACTTCTCTTCCTGCCCCTGGTTAAAATGGATATCTCTTCTTTTCTCTTTTCTCTGCTTACCGGAGTGGCCGGAACAGCCGTGGTTTTAAAACTTGAGAAAAGGATTGATCTGGTGTGGGCCGGGGCTTTCCTCGCTTTAGTGAACTCCCTTATCCTGATAACCCTGATGTTCCTAAAAGGTTATATGCCGGAAAGATTACTATTCGCCGTGGGCAGCGGTATTCTGAACGGCTTTTTTAGCGGTATCCTGAGCCTGGGCTTTATACCCATATTTGAGCACGCCCTAAATGCTCCCACGCGTTTTCGTCTGATGGAACTCTCCGATTTGAATGCTCCCCCCCTGAAAAAAATGCTCTCACAGGCGCCGGGAACCTACAGCCACTCTATAAGTGTTGCCAATCTGGCCGAATCGGCGTGCAACAGTATCACGGCCAATGCCCTGCTGGCACGGGTAGGTGCCTACTATCACGATATCGGCAAGATCGACCAGGCGGAGTATTTTGTAGAGAATCAGAGGTCCTATAATAAGCATGATGACTTGAAGCCCAGTTTGTCAGTAGCGGTAATCAAATCACATGTTAAAATAGGTATTGAAAAGGCCAAGGAATTAAATCTTCCTAATGAAATAATTGACATTATTGCCCAGCACCACGGTAAAGGAGTGATAAAATATTTCTATAACCTGGCTTTAGAGAAGAGCTCAGCCAGGAATGTTTCCTCTGATGATTATTCCTATCCGGGAAATCGTCCTAAGAGCCGCGAGGCGGCTGTTGTTATGCTGGCCGATAGTGTTGAAGCGGCCTCCCGGCTTTTAAAGAAACCTAATATGGTCAAATTAGAGAAGTTCGTGGGGGATTTGATTATGGAAAAACTTAACAACAATGAACTCAGTGAAAGTGAATTGACTTTAAAGGATCTGGAGAATATCAAGAAGAGCTTTATCCAGATCCTGGCCGGCTATTTTCATTCACGTTTGGAGTATCCAAAAACAAGAGAGGAGTTACGGTGAAGCAGGTGGATATTCCGGCAGCGCAGCTGAACGGCGCTAATGAAATATTTATTTCTCTCTCTTTAGTAGAACCGCCGCCATGGCTGGAGCGCTGCCGTGTATTCTGCCTGAAGGTTTTAAACAGGATCGGGGTGACAAACTGGGAAGTATCGCTGCTCTTCTGCAATGATGCGGTAATCCGCAGGCTGAACAACCGCTTCCGCGGTTATGATAAGGCTACGGATGTGCTTTCCTTTCCCCAGGCGGAGTGCCCTCCGGGGGCGGAGTGCCCTCCGGGTGCGCAGGTCCGGAATGCGAAGTCCCTGCAGGGGAGGGAAGAGTCCCCACCGGGTGCGCAGTCTTCGCGGGGTAAACCCGCAGTTGAAGGTTGTCCACGGGCTCCGGATTCAGCGAAATGGCCCGTAGGGGACATAGTGATTTCACTTGATACATTGCAGCGCAATGCTGAGGATAATAATATTTCAGAAGAAGAAGAACTCAAAAGGCTTTTAATACATGGGTTTCTTCATTTAAAAGGAATGGATCACCATGAAGAAAAATCAGAAATGCTGAAAATCCAGGAGGGTATTTTAGAGGCATTTATGGAGGAAAAAATAATTTGAAAAAGATTGGCTTTTTGGAAAAACTGTTTGGAAAGAGCAGTGAAGATGAAGAGGGTGACTTATATGAGCTGGATAAAAGCGCCCGGGAAATGATCGAGGGAATTCATGAGCTCTCCGGGACGACGGTAAAGGAGGTAATGCTGCCGCGTATCGATGTTATATTCATATCCATTGATTCGCAGGTGCAGGAGCTCCTCAATACGATTGTCGATTCCGGTCATTCCCGTTTTCCCGTGTATCACGAAACCCTGGATAATGTTGTGGGTGTTTTATATGCTAAAGACCTGCTGCATTCTATGGTTAAAGGAGAGGGTGAACCGAAGATAGAAAAAATTATCAGACCCGC
>DRHE01000410.1 GCA_011049745.1 Spirochaetales bacterium
GCTTCATGAGTGAATTATACCGCCACATCGGTGCTGATACTGATATTCCTGCCGGCGATATAGGGGTAGGGGGTAGAGAGATCGGCTATATGTTCGGCCAGTACAAGCGGTTAAAGAACCTTTTTGAGGGAGTATTAACCGGTAAAGGATTGAATTGGGGCGGAAGTCTCATTCGGCCTGAAGCAACGGGCTACGGCTGTGTTTACTTTGCTGAAGAGATGTTAAAGAGCCGTGACGAGTCCTTTGCCGGTAAGAGAGTAGCAATTTCCGGTTCCGGTAATGTAGCACAATATGCTACCGAAAAGGTGAATGAGTTAGGCGGTAAGGTGGTAACCCTTTCCGATTCTAATGGCACAATTGTGGATGAAGAGGGCATATCCGGTGAAAATTGGGACTATATTATGGAGCTTAAGAATATCCGTCGTGGAAGAGTGCGGGAATATAGTGAAAAATTTTCCTCGGGCAAGTACTATGAGGGAAAACGGCCTTGGGGGCTTACTAATGCAGAGGTTGCTCTGCCTTGTGCTACCCAGAATGAGCTCGATGAAAATGACGCTAAAGCCTTAATTGAGAAAGGTTGTATCTGTGTTTCTGAAGGCGCAAATATGCCTTCAACACCTGGGGCGGTTGAAGTATTGCTGGGAAAGGAACTCCTCTTCGGCCCCGGTAAAGCGGCTAATGCCGGCGGGGTTGCCTGTTCCGGACTGGAAATGTCCCAGAACAGTATGCGTCTGAGTTGGACCCGTGAAGAGGTGGATGAAAAGCTGCATCAGATTATGGTAAATATCCATAAGAATTGCGCCCAGGCGGCCCGAGAGTATGGCGGCTCCGGGAAATTCATTAATTATGTTAATGGTGCCAATATAGCCGGCTTCAAGAAGGTGGCCGACGCCATGCTCGATCAGGGCCTGGTATAATCAGGCTTAACTGAACTAAACTTAAAGAAAGCCGGTGGAATATTCATCGGCTTTTTTTTATATTTATTATATTGGGAGCCGTAAATTGCTGAGAGAAGAGATTTCAGAATCAATTCACAAATACAAGACAGACAACGAGATCTATCACGATCTGATGGAGTTCCGGGTTCGTGAGATCCTGCTGGTGGCTACGCTTTATGATGCCTTTATTCTGGAGCAGGAAGATAAGTTGAGCGAGAAGATATTTGGCGAGTATTACCAGCTCAATCTCTCTACAGCGCCGCGCATTACCAGTGTTTCCTGCAGCGAGGAGGCCCTGGATGTAATTGGTAAGAAGCATTTTGACATGGTCATTCTTACCATGCGTATTGATGATATGACCCCCTATGAACTTGGCAGGAAGATAAGAGATCTGAAGCCGTCAATTCCGCTGCTCCTCCTTTTGAACGACAACTCAGATATCAGGCTGGTGACCGACAGATGGGGACGCTGGAACTATTTTGATAAGATATTTGTGTGGAATGGCGATGCCCAGATTTTTCTGGCCATGATCAAGTATACAGAAGACAGGATTAATGTAATTAAAGATACCAGAATGGGCCTGGTGCGGGTTATCCTCCTGGTAGAGGATTCCATCCTTTATCTTTCACGCTATTTGCCAACCCTATACAGTGAGATTATGAAACAGACCCAGCGGCTGATTGCAGATGAACACCTGGATGAAATGAAGAAGCTACTCAGAATGCGCGCCCGCCCGAAAGTGCTGGTAGCGGAAACGTATGAAGAAGCCCTGGCAATTATCAATTTATATGAGGAATACCTGCTCTGCGTTATATCCGATGTGAAATTTCCGATGGCTGGTATGGTCGATGATCTTGCCGGGCTGAAGCTTATAGATCATATACAGAATAAGCTAAAAGATCTGCCCACTGTGCTGCAGTCTTTTGATCCGGCTATGGCAAAGCAGGCTGAAGAAAAAAATGCAATCTTCATTGATAAGAACTCCGATAACCTCTCCCGGGATTTGACTGATTTTATCTTTAGATACCTGGGTTTCGGCGACTTTATTTTCCGCAACAACCAGGGGAAGAAGATAGGGCAGGCTCAATCTATGGAGAAGTTCAGGCGGTTTCTAAAAACAATTCCCGATGAATCATTGGTTTACCATGCGGATCGAAACCATTTTTCCAGCTGGCTCATGGCACGGGGAGAGATTAAAATTGCTAAGAGTTTAAGACCGGTGCGGGTAAGTGATTTTCCCACTCCGGAGGGACTGCGTAACCATCTTATTGATGTCTGCCGGAGGGTTCATGAGGAAAAAACAAAGGGGAAGATAGTAATCTACGATGAATCCATAATAAATGAGGAGAGCTATGTTATCCGCATGGGCGAGGGCTCTCTGGGAGGTAAGGGCCGGGGTATGGCCTTTCTTAACATGCTGTTTCAGAACTTGGAGCTCTCAACAACCTTTCCGGGGGTTAATATCCGTATTCCGCCCACCTCAATAATCGGGACTGAGGAATATGATTATTTCATCGAACAGAATCACTTTGAGAAGCTGCTGTATGAAGAGAGGGATTATCTTGAAGTAAAAAAACTTGCGCTTAAAGGGAGGCTTTCCCCCTCTTTAAGAAAAAGACTAAGAATCTACCTGGAAAATATACACTATCCTATTTCAGTCCGCTCATCAGGGCTCTTTGAGGATTCTATTTCTCAACCTTTTTCCGGTATCTACGATACTTTTTTACTTCCCAACTGCAACCCGGATATTAATGTCCGTCTGCGCCATGTGGAGGGGGCAATTAAACTGGTATATGCCTCTGTGTTTTCTCCTGCGGCCAGGTCTTATTTTGAGGCTATTGATTATAAGGTCAGCCAGGAAAAAATGGCTGTGCTCATTCAGGAGGCAGTGGGAAATCGTTATGGAAATCATTATTATCCACACTTCTCCGGAGTCACCCAGTCATACAATTATTACCCTGTTTCTTATTTGAAACCGGAAGACGGAATTGCTGTTATCGGTTTCGGCTTTGGCAAATATGTAATTGATGGTGAAAAGGCCCACCGCTTCTGCCCCAAATATCCTAAGCTTGATTTCCTCACCCCTGATGATCAATTCAAGAATTCTCAGACCACTTTCTATGCTATAAACATGGAAGAGAATAGCCTGAACTTGATAGGTGGGGATGATGCTTCTCTTCTACGTTTAAATATCAGTGAGGCAGAGGAAGATGGAACCCTTAATTACTGTGTTTCGGTCTGGGATGAGCAGAATAACCGCATGCAGGTGGGTTCTTCTTACCAGGGAGCAAAGATTGTAAACTTCGCCTATATTTTGAAATATGACTATTTCCCTCTGGGCTCTGCCCTGAAGATGGTTATGGAGATGATCAGGTCCGTAATGGGGACCTCGGTGGAAATTGAATTTGCCGTGGATTTGAATAAAGAGGGGCAGGGAAAACCAAGCCTCTACATTCTGCAGATTAAGCCCCTTCTTGGTAATCTGGAGGATTACAATCTTGAGCTTGCGGAAATCAACAGAGATGAGCTTTTTCTCTATACTGAAAAAGCTATGGGTAACGGCCGGATAAATGATCTATACGACATAATCTATGTAGATCCCGACAGCTTTGATAAGACCAAAACCGTGGAAATGGCGGCTGAGCTGGAAAAGCTGAATAGCGCAATGAAAACCAAGAAGCGGAAATACTTGCTGATTGGTCCGGGCAGATGGGGCAGCAGGGATCGCTGGCTGGGAATACCTGTTCTCTGGTCTCATATTTCCAACGCCCGTATCATTGTGGAGGTCGAGCTAAAGGATTATAGGATCGATCCCTCCTTAGGGTCCCATTTTTTTCATAACGTAACCTCCATGAATATCGGTTATTTTGATATTCCCTATGGTTCACATAATAATTTTATTGACTGGCAGTGGCTAAAAGGTCAGAGTGAGGTTTCCAGGTACCGGTACTTTATTCATGTCAGGCTTGATGAGCCTTTGGTGGCGAAGATGGATGGCAGAAAGAGTATTTCGGTAATTTATAAACCGGTTATTTAAAACCTGGCTATTCGGAAAATCAACAAAAATTGCCGGTTGCAATAGCCTGGACTTTAAAGGGAGCAGCAATAATGGAAAGATTGATAGTTATCGGCGGTATTGCCGCGGGAATTAGCGCGGCCAGTAAAGCGAGGAGAACAAATCCGGAATTGGAAGTGGTTGTTTTTGAAAGATCGCCATATATATCCTACGGAGAATGCGGTCTGCCCTATTACATTGGCGAGATTATAAAGGATAAGAATTCCCTCTTTATTTTAAGTACTGAGGATGCCAGAGAGAAGAGGGGCCTCGATGTTCGTACACTCCATGAGGTGTTGCGCATAAATCCGGAGCAGAAAGAGGTAGCTGTTCTGGACATTGAAAATAAGCGGGAATTCAGCCTGGGTTATGACCGGCTGGTTATTGCCACCGGCGCCCGGAGTGTCAGACTCAACCTCCCAGGCAGGGAGCTGGATAATATCTTTAACCTCAGGTTTTTTGATGACGCTGAAAATCTCAAAAATTATCTCGACCGGGAAAAGCCAAAGAGAGGAGTAATAATCGGAGCCGGCTTCATCGGTATTGAGCTGGCTGAAAATCTAAGAGAGCGGGGGATTGAGGTTACTGTTATTGAGATGCTTCCTACTGTTTTAGGCTCAACCGAAGAAGAGTTGCATCAACTGATCGTGAGTGAACTGGCGGCAAAAAAGGTACAGGTTCTTTTAAATACCGCTGTCAAAGGATTTAGAGGAGATACCGTTGTCCGGGCAGTGCTTACTCAAGAGAGCGAGGTTGAGACTGATTTTGTCATAGAAAGTGTTGGTATTAAGGCTGAAACGGAATTGGCCCGGGCTGCCGGTATCAAAATAGGCCGGAGCGGAGGAATTGAAGTGGACAATCATATGCGCACTAGCTGCCCTGACGTCTATGCTGCGGGAGATTGTGTTGAAGTGAAGCATATTGTTTCCGGTAAGCAGGTTTTTGTGCCGCTGGCGCTCAATGCCAACCGGGGCGGACGATTCGCCGGTACCAATGTTGCCTTTGCCCCGGAGAGAGAGCCTCTTTCCTTTCCCGGAACTTTAGCTACTTCGGCGGTAAAGGTATTTGATCTTGAAGTGGGAAAAACCGGTCTCTCTTCCACAGAAGCGCGGGTCGCCGGCTTTGAGCCGGTAACCGCTACCATCAAATCAAAGACTAAAGCAGGTTATTGGCCGGAACATCCCACGATAACAGTTACTCTGATTGGAGATAAAAAGAGCAGCAGGCTGTTAGGGTGCCAGCTTGCCGGCGGTGACGGCGCAGTCCTCAGAATTAATACCGCAGCCACGGCTCTTCATGCGGGGTTGACACCGGAGCAGATCAAAGATATGGACCTTGCTTACGCGCCGCCGTTCGGTCCGTCATGGGATCCAATCCTGGTTGCGGCCGATATCCTGGCAAAGAAGTTATCCTGACGGTTGGTATTTATGATTGAAGATTATTATGCATAAATGGTGGAAAGCGGGGGTGGTTTACCAGATTTACCCCAGAAGTTTTATGGATAGCAATAGCGATGGAATTGGAGATATTCGCGGCATCCTTAAGAAATTGGATTACATTCAGCACCTGGGCGCCGATATTGTCTGGCTTAATCCGGTTTATAAATCTCCGAATTATGACAATGGTTATGATATAAGTGATTATTATTCTGTTATAGAAGAATTCGGAACCATGGCTGATCTGGAAGATCTGATTTCAGAAATGCATAAAAGAAAAATGAAACTGGTTATGGATCTGGTGGTCAATCATACCTCTGATGAGCATCCCTGGTTTATTAAGTCCAGAGCCTCGAAGATGAATTATTACAGAGATTTCTACTATTGGCGCCCTGTAAGGGATGGCCGGGAACCGAATAACTGGCTTTCCTGGTTTGGCGGTTCTGCCTGGGATTATGATGATAAAACAGGAGAGTATTATCTCCATCTCTTTGGCAATAAGCAGCCTGATTTGAATTGGGAAAACAGCAGAGTGCGGGAAGAAATATATAAAATGATGCGCTGGTGGCTGGATAAGGGGATCGATGGTTTTCGTATGGATACTATCAATATGCTTTCCAAAACGCCCGGCTTGCCCGATGCAGTTGATGATGGGCAGGATGGTTATGTATTTGCCGGCCGTCACTTTCTCAATGGACCCCGCATTCATGAATATCTGCAGGAAATGTATAATAAGGTTCTGAGCAGGTATGATGTAATGACAGTTGGCGAATGTCCCAAAACCAGTACTGATGAAGCCTTAAAGTATATAGCTGAAGAGCGCAATGAACTAAATATGATCTTCCCCCTGGATCTCATGGAAATCGATTATGGCAATAGCGACAAATGGGACCCTATTTCCTTTAGGGCGGCTGAATTTAAAAGGATTATTAATGGATGGCAGCTATCCATGCAGGGTAGGGGTTGGAACTCCATTTCCCTGATGAGCCATGACCAGCCGCGTGCTGTTTCCCGATTCGGTAATGACAGCGCCTATAGAGTGGAATCGGCCAAGATGCTGGCCACTCTGGAGCTTACCCTGCAGGGGACTCCTTATATTTATCAGGGTGAAGAGATCGGGATGACCAATGTCGTCTTTGATAGTATTGATGATTACCGGGATATTGAAACCCTTAATTACTTCAATAACACCTCAGAAAACCATTTGGATCGGGAAAGGGTTAAAGGCAATCCACAGGCAGAGCAGGGATAATGCCAGGACACCTATGCAATGGGATGGTAGTGAGAATGCCGGTTTTTCACAGGCAAATCCCTGGATTAAGGTAAATCAGAATTATAAAGAGATTAATGTCGAGCAGTCTCTCGATGATGAGTACTCGATTTTCCACTATTATAAGAAATTAATTCAATTGCGGAATGAAAATATTGCTTTGATCTATGGGGAGTACCATCCGGTTTCTGTAGATGATGAGTATATTTTTTCCTACTTACGGAGTTATGATCGAGAAAGATTTCTGGTAATTCTAAATCTTGGCGCTGTTGCTGCTGGCTTTACTCTTCCGGCTGGTATCAAATACCGGAGGCAAAAGCATTTGCTTGGTAATTACCAGGTGGTTGGGCCAAATAGTATCAGGGAGTTCAGGTTGCGTCCCTTTGAGGCCCGCTTAATCCGGCTAAGCTGAATTTTTAATAAAAAAGGGTTGCAGTAAATTTGAATATCTGTTATAGTGTTACTAACACGAGTAACTAACACGGAAAATGGTAAATTTAATTGCAATAACAGCTTTAATTCAATTTTAGCATGCAAAAATTTTACCAGGCGGACCCTCTGTGAGAGGAGGTGGGAATATATAAAAGGGCACCGCAAAAAAAAATTCCTTAAGGAGGAACTAAAAAAAATGAAAAAGATTAGACGATTATTTATCTTTTGTGTCATCCTGCTGGTTGCGGCTCTGCCCCTGGTAATGGCTGGAGGCGCTCAGGAGGAAAAGAAGGCAAGAGAGGCCGAGGTAGTAACCATAAACATAGCCACCGGCAGCGTGGGCACCGAGTATGAGCTTTTAATCAAGCAGGCTGATCGCTATATGGCTAAACATCCCAATCTGAAAATAACGGCCTTGAATACTCCTGATCTGGCTACAGACCGCCTTGGCCTTTATTTGCAATTCTTTGAAGCCCGGAGTCCGGAATTGGATATCTACATGATCGACGTAATCTGGCCCGGTGACCTGGCTGAGCATTTTGTTGATCTCTATAAATATGGAGCCAGAGCATATGTTAAAGAACACTTTCCGTCAATTGTAGAGAACAATACAGTTGCTGTCTCTTATACACATCT
>DRHE01000411.1 GCA_011049745.1 Spirochaetales bacterium
CCCCTGGTAAATTGAATAGTTAACTCTTCGATCAAGGCATAATTACGAACGACCAGTTCTTCAAGCATTGGGTTCTCCCGCCCAATTTAGTTTAGTACGCAATACTTCATAAAAATTTCGCTTATTAGAGCGAATAATTAAACAACACTTGCTGGATTTTTTCACCGCCACCCGGTCGCCCGGAGTTAGCTGAAATACATCCTGTCCGTCAATTGTAAGCATTATACCGGCCCGCTGTTCCCTTTCAATCTCAATTTCCAGCGACTCATCACCCGGAATGATTATTGCACGGTTGGAGAGGGTAAAGGGGCAGATTGGGTTAAGAATAAAAGCATCCATTTCCGGATGCAGTATCGGGCCGCCGGCAGCCATTGAATAGGCAGTGGATCCAGTGGGAGTGGCAAGTATCACACCATCAGCCCGGTACCTGCCTATATAGGTTTTAGATAAAAATACCCGTAGACGGATAATCCTGGAAACACTGCTTGAACGAATTACCGCATCATTTAAACCCCGGAAAGAGGCAATGATTGATCCCTCTCTGGTGACATTTGCATTGAACATAACCCGCCTGCTCACCTCGAGCTTACCGGCAATGTACTCTTCGTAGGCTTCAATCCATTCATCCTTCGAAATTTCAGTGATAAAGCCAAAATCACCGGCATTTACTCCCAAAATAGGAATATCCGCTCCTGCCAGAATTCTTGCACAGTGGAGCAGGGTTCCATCGCCGCCCATGGTAATAGCGATATCTTTATCGGACAATCCTCCCGACGAAAAATTATTATTCAACGGTATCACTAAAACCTCTTTCCCCCGCTCTTTAAAATAGGATTTTGCCTCTTCAAGCAATGCCGAAGTCCCTTCCTTAAGAGTATTAACAATTATAAGTATCCGCTGATTTTCTATATCCATATATTATTACATGCAGGCAAAATTATACCCTTACGGCTCTTTTTTGTAAAGTTGGGCGGTTTAAAGGTCAGGGAAGAGTGGAAAGTACTCTGGAAATCAGTTCCACATTCCTCTTGCCCAGTGAGGGATATAATGGAAACAAAATGCAGCGAGACAGCAGACTCATACTATTGGGACAGCTTCGCTTCAGGTGTTCCTCTGCTGCCACCAGGGAATTCAGAAAGGCGTGGCGTGTCTCAATGCCCTGCTTCAACGCATACTGCCTGACCTCTTTTATACCATATTCCAAAAGAACCGGAAAGGAATAGAAGCTCACTTCTGAATCCTGGCCGGAAGCGATAGTCCGGTGGCGCGATTTTTTCAGAGAGCGTCTGAAAATCTCACCGATCTCTTTTCTGGTAGAAATAAATTTTTCAATACTTTTAAGCTGTGCAAGCCCCAGGGCGGCATTCATATCGCAAAGCAGAAGATCCTCGCTTTGCTCTTCAAAGATACTTGATAGGTTCTTATAGTCCTTTTTCCCGCGGGCCAAAACCAGCCCCCCCCCTGCCGCAGTAATTATATTATCCACGGCTAAGGAAAGCAGCATAATATCGCCCTGCATTGCCTTCCCGGGAGTATTGGCGTTATTAAATCCTTGAGAAAAATCGGTAATTACCGGCAGACTGTAACCATCAATGACCTCCGTGTCAGGATAGCAACCTAAAGTGTTGTTGATAATTATAGCCCTGGGATTTTTATCCAGGAAAGCCTTTACCGCGTCCTGCAGCATCATACAGGTATCAGGGTCCACATCTGCTGTGAGGGGCTGAATACCTCTCTGCCGGAATACCTCCAGATAAGCTTGAGGAGCTAAGCTTGAGATAATTACCCGGTCACCCCTCTCTACACCGAAAGTATCTAAAGCCGCGAAGATTGCCATGTGATAGTTTACCGTACTCACCCCTCCGGCAGCTCCAAGATAGTCAGAAAAAAAATGAGCAAATTCTTTTGCCAGCGGTCCGGGCCCCAGCCGGTCTGATACCATGCAGGTCAGCACTCTATCCATATCTCTACGTTTTATAGAAGGACGGAAAATCGGAATTGCCATATTTTATTTTTACTCACTTATGCTGCTTATACGTTGAAGCTCTATTGGATTAAAGAGTCGGCTTATATCCAGGATGATCAAATACTCACCCTTTTCATTTACTACACCTTGAATGTACTCACTGCCTATTCCCGATATCATCTGGGGAGGTGGTTGAATAGATTTAACCTGGACGGTCATCACCATGGATATTTTATCAATAATTACTCCCAATAACATATTATTGATATTTATAATAATGGTCCCCTTTAACAACAGCTCTTCTTCGCTTAAGTCGGCATGATTCAAATGAAAACGCTGATGAAGGTTTATAATTGGAATAATTGTACCCCGTAAATTGGCAATCCCTTCTATATAAAGCGGGGCATTGGGAATGGCGCGTATTTCCAGCGATCTCTGAATCTCTTTAACGTCCATTATATCAATACCGTATTTCTCCTCACCCAACTGGAAGGTAACCAGCTGTAGAGTTTCTTTCTGCTCATTTGCCATATTATCTCCTCGCTCAACACAGAATAGAAAAGAATAACCTTTTTTTCAATACACCTTAAGCAGAAGATTATTCGCGGACGAGAGGCACAAACCTGCAGCCTAAACCCTTTTCAACTGTAAAATGATTCCCTGAGCGCCGGAGTATGGTAAGCTGCTGATAATTGCTGCTGCCTCCTACCGGGATAACCAATATACCGTTATCCGCCAGCTGATCTTTAAGCTCCGGGGGAATTGAGGATGCTGCTGCAGTCACTAGTATTCTATCAAAGGGCGCGGCTTCCAGCCATCCTCTTGAGCCATCACCGCTGCGGAAATATATATTTTGGTAACCAAGTTCTGTCAGCAGTTTTTTACTGCGCTTGAGCAACTGTGGTATCCTCTCTACAGTATAAACTTCCTTAGCTAATTCAGCCAGCACTGCCGTCTGGTAACCGCTTCCCGTACCTACCTCCAGTACTTTTTCCCTGCCGGCCAACCTGAGCCGTTCCGTCATTACAGCAACCATGTAAGGCTGGGAAATAGTCTGCCTGCAGCCAATAGATAGGGGATAGTCACCATAGGATTCACTGCGCTTTTTTCCGGAAATGAAGAGATGGCGGGGAATGAGCGACATAATCGCAATCAATTTTTCATCGGAAATGCCCCTGGCTTTGAGCTGGAAATCAACCATTCTTTCGCCGTCAGGATTCACACCATATTGAATTAACACACCTTAAGCCCTCTATAGTCATGCTCCCTGTTTGCTACCGGAAGCGTACTTTTTCATACTTCACAGATCAGGTCAACTTAGCCTCATCTCTTTTCACATCCTTCTGGTGCAGTTTGGATACTTTATATTGCTTAAGCAGCAATCTTATGGCATCGTTAACCGCTTCAGAGCGGTCATTATAGTAACCTTCTCTTACCATCTCATCTATACCTTCCAGCAGACAGGTGGAAGTCTCTACATAGGCTCTGGACAAATATAGTCCTCCTGACTTGTTTTTTTAAGCTCTCTAAAGAGTAATTTAATCCTATCCCGGTTAAACTTCAAGAATATTCTACGGTTTGACCGAAGCGGGCAATCTTTCTAAAACCTCCTTTCCCAACTGCTGCCACACTTCGCAGAAATGGTTGAACCAGCCGGTTTCAATCAAAGCATTTAGATAGCTGTATAGTTCCTTTGATCTGATTTTCACATTACTGCGGAAATCAGATAAGGCATTACTGTCGCCCAGATCGGTAACAATCCGGAAGCTTAATGGCGGCTTTTTGCTCCTTAATACCGGAACAAATACTCCCGCAGTTTCCCAATTGCAGCCCGAAGCGTGGAACAGGGAGTATAGCAGCTGTTTAGTCGAATAGTCGGCAACTAAAAACTCGCCGCAGGCCTGGCTGCTCACCCTGACCCGATAGCCCTCTTCCCTTCCCGCTTCAACTGCTTCACGCTGAAGTAGATCCCCATCTTCAGTTGGCATAAAACTTAATGCTGACTTCAGGATCATCTCGGGAATTACCCGCCGCGGCAGTCCGCTTCCGGTAATATCATATTCATAACAGCTTTCAGCGATAATTATCTGGCCCATGGTGATTCCCGGTTCAAGTCCCCCGCAGGAACCGCTGTCTATTATTAAATCGGGCCGGTGGTGCATAATCGCCGAGGCAACCGCAGCCGCTGTCCTTGCTTTAGTAGGACCGGATTCGATTGCGAGAACCTCCAGATTACCACTCTCCTTTCGACCCATCCGGCAGTTATTGAGCGGGCTGATTTCTCTTAAAGATAGTACCTGACGGCAGGTTTTATACTCTACCGGTATTGGACATACGATAAGCAGTTTCATCTGGCTAATATTATAATATATCCTCTAAAAAAAGCAAAAAAAGGGGATAGATATAATCTATCCCCAGCTAAAACTTTTTCTCCACAGGACAAGGAAAGGAGGTAAAACTTATCCTGCTTGCCATTCAATTTTCTACTACATCATCATATATAAAAACAAATATAATTGGATTTGGTTACAAAAAAATACCTGGCAACGACCTACTCTCCCACCCTTTTATCAGACAGTACCATCGGCGCAGGAGGGCTTAACTTCCGTGTTCGGTATGGGAACGGGTGGGACCCCTCCGCTATGATCACCAGGTAAAATAATCTCTTAATAAACTTTCAAAAATCTAAAAAGGCTGCTGCCTGAATGAAACAAACATGCCTTCGCAAGAAACAATAGGTAATATGGTCAAGCCTCACGATAAATTAGTACTGGTCGGCTGAATACGTTACCGCACTTACACCGCCAGCCTATCAACCAGATCTTCTCTCTGGTATCTTCAGTCCTGTTAAACAGGAA
>DRHE01000412.1 GCA_011049745.1 Spirochaetales bacterium
GTCAACACCCATCTGGCGGTAGTATTCAGCAATAGCCACTCCGATATAGATGGAGGATTCCCTGGCAGCAACCGGCATTGATGAAGTGTTGCAGATAATACAGGTCCTATCCATAAGCATTTTTCCGGTTTGCGGGTCTGCAAGCTCGGGGAATTCACGCAGCAGCTCTACTACTTCGCCGGCGCGCTCGCCGCAGGCCACAACAATAACCACCTGGGTTTGAGCATATTTTGAAATTTGGTGCTGAAGGACCGTTTTTCCGGCGCCAAAGGGACCAGGAATGCAGAAAGTTCCGCCCTTTGCCACGGGAAAGGGGCCGTCAATAATACGGGCTCCGGTTACCAGCAGCTCATTGGGAAAGAGGCGCTCACCTATGCGCAGCGGAAATTTAGCAGGCCATTTCTGCAGCATGGCAACTGAGTGGACCTTACCCTGTTCATCTTCGATCTGAGCAATCTCATCTTCAACTGTATATTCCCCTGCAGGGGCTATAGAGATTACCTTGCCTTTTCCCGGATATGTAAAAGGCACCATTATCTTATGGTCTATAATCCCCTCGGGAACACTTCCCAGAAAATCCGCGCGTTCAACTACCGCGCCATTTTCAACGAGGGGCGAAAAACTCCACTTAATATCCCTCTCTAATGACGGCAGATACATTCCGCGGGGCAGAAAGTATCCTGCTGCCTCTGCCAGATCATCCAGCGGGTTCTGCAGACCATCAAATACTCTTTTGAGCAAACCCGGTCCCAATTCAACTGATAACAGGTTTCCTTCAAAAGTAACCTTATCCCCCAGCTTGATCCCCTTGGTCAGCTCAAATACCTGGATCTTGGCTTCATTCTCGTTTATTTCAATAACCTCGCCTTTCAGCTTCTTCTTTCCTGTTTCGATATAGGCTACTTCATTTTGCCTGATATCACCTGTACATTGAGCTGTTATCAGGTTACCGCGGGCGGCTACAACCCTTCCCTCTGTATTATTTGCCTGTACACTCATCAACTTATTTCTCCAGTTACTATATTTGAAACAATTTGTTTACCCTTTTCTCTATCCAGCATCTGCCACCTCTCTAGAAGCAGCAGTTGAAAAATATATGCATAGACACAATCCTCTTTAAATGGGTCCTCCCCGGTGAAATTTTCCAGAAACGAGAAACGAATTTTATTCAGCTTCTTTTCTCTATTTAAAGTATCCTCTTTAAACACCTCAACCATTTCACTGATATAGGGAAAGATATTTTTTAAGCCAAAATCGGAAGCTGTACGGTTAGCCAGAATGGTCTCTGTAATTTCATCACTGCCTGGTACATTGATTTCCATATCCAGCCCCTGGCTACGAGCCCGAAAAGCCGCTATCACTTTACGCAGTGAGCTTTCGCAAAGACTATAACTTTTAAAAAAATCAGAATCCTTTTCTCCAAGGTAATCATAGTACGCTGCATATAGGGAATCGAAATTTTCATAACGCTCAATGTACTCTTTATTTTCAGCTAAAAAGGATACTATAAACTCCGGTAATTCATCAGGCTCAACTAAAAGCTCCCGTATAGTTTCTTTATCGAAAAGAGAGGGTTCATAAAACTCAGCATCCATTGCCTCCCGGCTTCTTTTTAAGCCTGTAATATAGTCCGCGCATTGTACCTTGATATAGTCATGCATATTCTTAAGGTCATTCAGCAGTATGATATCATTGACATTGTCACTTAATGGCGAAAGAGCGGTTTCATTTTCCTCTAAAAAAGTAATAATGGGAAAGGGGACTTCTACATCCCATCTTAAATCTGGTAATGATGCAATAAAATAATAGTAATGCTTCGCCGGATAATTCATTCTACTGTTCGAAGATATAAGAGCGTAGCTCATTACGCAGGAAACCGGCCAGGAGCTCAGTCACCGCTTCTGCGGAAAAATCAAAGACCGCATGGTTTTCTTTAAAAATAACCTTACAGCCTGATCCCACACTTTCAAATGAAAGTGTGATGCCATCTTTTATCGCTTTCGTAGATTCGGATTTGATATAATTCTTCAATTTTTCCCTGTTTTTTTCAGATAAAAGTATTTCGATCTCTCCTGAGAAATCATGTTCAACATATGCTTTTACCATTTCAGAGATGATCGCTTTTAGGACCTCTTCATCTTCAAGAACAAGGGCCAGCGGCTGACCAAGGGTCCTGTTTAGAATTTCACCTTCCAGGGCTTTTTTCAGCGTAGTAATGGCCTGCTTGCCGGAGAGACGCAGTGCAGCTTCAACCGAATCGAGCTTCTGCTTAGCCCTTTTCTCAGATTCAAGGGTTATCCCTTGCGCCTCTTTTTCTGCTGCGGCAATAATCTCAACGCTTTTCTGCTGCGCCTCGTCAATTATCTTTTTAGCTTCTCTTTCAGCGGGTTCGATGATGTTTGCTTTTAAATGCTCGGAAATTTCTTGAATCTTACCGGAAACAGTGCTGTTGCTCATAATTTCTGGTCCTTAACATCTATATATTGATTTGTGTTAATAAATACAGGTTAAGTTTAATCATATTTTGATGTTTTGTAAATATTTAATCGGAAATAGAGAGTAAATA
>DRHE01000413.1 GCA_011049745.1 Spirochaetales bacterium
ATATGATCGGCTGTATAGATACCCCCACTGAGGGAAGTGTAAAAATTCAAGGTACCGTAACCTCTGCCTTAAGTGACCGGGAAATTACCAGGTTAAGACACAGGGTCATCGGTTTTATATTTCAATCCTTCAATTTAGTGCCCGTGCTCAATGTATTTGAGAATATTGAATTCCCCCTGCTTCTGGACAGAGAGACAATGTCTAAAGGGGAAAAACGGGAGTGGATCGATTACCTGATGGAAGCGGTGGGATTGCAGGAATGGCGGAAACACAAACCCAATGAACTTTCCGGAGGGCAAAGGCAGCGGGTGGCCGTTGCCAGGGCTTTGGCAACCAAACCCGGGATCGTCCTGGCGGACGAGCCCACGGCAAATCTCGACTCCAAGACCGGCGAGAGCATCATTGAACTGATGAAAAAGATGAATAGCGAGCTTGAGACCACCTTTATATTTGCTACTCACGATCAGGCGATTGTTGAAATAGCGGATCATGTAATCTGTCTGCATGACGGATTGGTGGTAGAGAACTTGAGGGTCAATTCCCGCCGGCCGGCTGCACCCCCGCTTTCAATACCCACGCTATCAGCAACACGGTCATCTGCAGGCCGCTCGTCTGTGGGCTGCACGCTGGCAGCCCCGTCATCAGCAAACAGGCGGTCGGTAACCCCGTCATCTGCAGCGGGGAGGGTCAAATGAGGGTATTGATCAAGATAGCTTTCCGCAATCTACGGGAGCTTACGGTACGCGGCATTTTTCGTTTTAAGCAGTCCAATCCCCAGTTAGACAGGGTTTCCCTGGTTGATATCAATAACCTGCGCATTCTGGAGGGCATGACCCTGACCTCGGGCACGGAGATAGAGCTGGATGAAAGGGAGCAGAGCCTGCTGGGAGATTTCAGCGAGAAAGACCTTTTTGGTGATACTCCCGGAGATGGAGCTGAAACGTTGTTGATTGAAGAGGTTGCTTCCACCGGAAAAGATTTGTCGCTTGAGCCCATGAGGGGATTATTCGGACGCCTGGATGAAAGGAAGCAGATTTCGCAGACCGATTCGGGGGCCTGGCACTTTCTGCTGATAAAGCTGAAGGACCCCAACCATATTACCGGAGTAACTGCTGACATCAACAGCTTTTTATCAGATCGGGAAATTGATGCCGGGGTTTCAGACTGGCTTTCCTTTGCCGGTATGGGCGCTGAGATGGCCTACAGCATCAAGAGTGTCTTCAATATTCTTATTATGATAATAGCGGTGGTGGCGGTGATTATTATCATGAATACCCTGGTTATTTCTGTTACTGAACGTATCCCTGAAATAGGCACTATGAGGGCCATCGGCGCCCAGAAGAGCTTTGTGCGCAGGATGATACTCATAGAAACGGTGATGATCTCCGGGATCTTCGGTCTTATAGGTATTTTGCTGGGGGTAGGTGTACTGGGCATTCTCTATCTGTCCGGCATCCAGGCGCCGGAATAGTTATGATTATTGCTTCAGCTATCCCGCTGGAGGCCATATCGATCTTCAAGCTTTTTCTGAATGACGGGCATTTGAGTTTCAGAGTAATTCCGGGGAGCATGGCTTTGAATATTCTAATAGTGGGAGTGTTGAGCCTGCTCGCCGCCTGGCTGCCGGCTAAAAAGGCTTCTCAAGTGGATCCGGCCCATGCCTTAAGAACCCAATATTAACAACATTAATAAGGAGAAAAAAATGAAAGCATTGAGAAAAATATTATTTTACCTTGTACTGCTCTTTACAGTGGGAGTGATAAGCCTGCACGCGGAATCTTTAGACACTCAAAAGCTGTTGGAGACAATTGATGAGTTAAAGACTTTTCAGAATAAGGATTTTACCGCGGTAATGACCATGGTCAGCGAGGACCCGGAAGAAGGGGTGGAGAAGCGGATGGTACAGCAGTTCCGGCGGGACAGTGAAGATAAGTTCCTGATGTTGATCATAGAACCGGATGTGCAGAAGGGGCAGGGATACTTGCGTATTGATGACAACCTGTGGTTTTACGATTATTCTTCTGTTTTTGAGCCTGTTGTTATGGGCGGATGAGGGGATCGATATTAATGAAGAGGATTTATTCGGAGAATCGGAGCTGATTGCCGAGGTCGGCGAAGAAGAGCTGGCCTCCTCTCTGGAAGATACCCTGCTTACAAATGAAGGGGTTGAGATTGGCGGTGAATACACCTTTACAGTGAATCCATCATGGCGGTGGAATAGGGCGAATATAGACTATGATGAAAGTCTGGATATTAAGCTGGAAACCTCGCTCTTTTTCGATGCCCGTCCGGATGAGGATTTCAGGGTATTCGGAAAGGCAAAAGGCGCCTATCCCTTCACGGAAGATAGGGTATCAGTGACTGAGCTTTTCTCGGATTTCAACCTGAATGACCGGGTATTTTTCCGCGGCGGCAAACATCTGATAAGCTTGGGAGTGGGATATTTTTTCAGTCCGGCGGATATTATCAATCCTACCCCGATTAATCCACGAGATCCTGAGGCGGAGCGGGAGGGACCGATCTCTCTGAAGACAAATATTCCCCTTGGCGTCCACAACTTTTATCTATACGAGATTGTTGATGATATAGATGAGCTTGCCGAGCTCTCACTGGCTCCCAGGGTGGAGCTGGTCCTGGGCAATTTAGAGATAGGAGTGGGCGCTTTTCTTAAACACGAGGGGCCCCAGGCGGGTATGATTACCCTGACCACCTCATCCGGAGATTTTGATATTTTCGGCGAAGCCTCTTTAAGCTTCGGAGCAGCAAAGCGCTTTGTTCGGGAAACGGATATCAGCCCTGAGCATCCCCTGGGACTTGAGGTTATTGACCGGGATGATGATATTTTCCTTTCCGGTACCCTGGGTTTTAAGTATAGTAATCAGGACGATCTGGGTTATTTTAAGATTACCTTAATAGGCCAATACATGTATTACGGTTATGGTTATGAAGATCCGGATATATTGAAGAACAACAGCCAGGGTGTGGCTTTTTTCTTAAGCCGGAATGAGTTATGCTTGGCTGATCTTGCTTTTCCGGGAAGGCATTATGTGGCTTCATCGATTAACTGGGACTCGCTCTTCGATTCCGATTTTTCCATCAAGCTTTTCTGGAGGGGAAACTTGAGCGACGGCTCCGGGCAGGTCATCCCGACTCTTTCGTTAAAGCGAAGCGATGAGCTGGAGTTCTCTTTAGGTGTACCGGTTACTTATGGTGAAGAGGGTAATGAGTTTACACCCAGCGGCAGTATGCTTTCCGTCTCCTTTGAGGTATCTTTCGGCAGCGGCAGCTTTTAGCTATAAAAAAGAAGTAAGGAGTTACTTAAGTTGAGAGCAGAGGTACTGATTATTGAAGATGAAAGGGAAATGGCGGAGCTCATAGCCATGTACCTGCAGAAGGAAGGAGTGGCGGTAAAGATATGCGAAAGCGCCGAGCAGGGATTGGCGGTTGTTGAAGAACATACCTTTGACCTGGTGGTGCTGGATATCAATCTTCCCGGCATTGACGGCTTTGAGTTTCTGCAGATCTTAAGGAAAAAAAGCGGTATGCCGGTAATTGTTGTTTCTGCCAGGGAAGGGGATGAAGATATTATTCTGGGCCTGGGTATTGGCGCAGATGAATTTGTTACCAAACCCTTTCCTCCGAAAGTTCTGGTAGCTAGAATCAGGGCGCTGCTTAGAAGGTCCCGCTCTGATTCTTCCGGGTCTTCTGAAAGCGGTCTGCGCCATTTTGGGCCTTATAGCCTTGATATGGAAGGCTGCCTGCTGCGGGCAGTCCGGGGCAGTTGATTGCTAAAATCCCTCACAGCTCGTGGATTAAATTCGGAGTAGTCCGTCATCTAATGCTTTCTATTCCGCTGATGGTCATATTATTTTCATCGCTTATGTCCGTATCCATTGTGCGCAGCATAAGAAGATCAATTCAAACCCTGGAAGGCGCTACCAGGCGAATAGCCCAGGGAGACCTGAATTTTGAGCTTAAAACAAAAGGAAGCGATGAAAATAATATGACCATCAGCGGAATAGAAAGCATTAGATGACGGACTACTCCGAATTTAATCCACGAGCTGTGAGGGATTTTAGC
>DRHE01000414.1 GCA_011049745.1 Spirochaetales bacterium
CAGCTTTTTCAATAGACCAAGCAATTCATTTTGGTCAAAGGACTTGTCAAGAAAGAAGTCGGCTCCGGCTGCCAGGCAGGACTTCCTGAACCGGGGATAGGAATAATTGGTGAAGACAATGAAAACCGGTCTATGATCTTCCTTCTGAACCTTTTTAAGAACATCGATGACGCTCCCACCGGGCATCCGGATATCCAGCACCACCACATCGGGCTTTTCTTTTCTTATGGCCTCTATTGCCGTGGGCACATCTTCTGCCTGTTCAATGTCTTTTATTCCTGTGAGTTCGGTAATCATGTGTATCAATTGCTGCCGTAAAAAGGCCGAATCATCGGCAATCAGCAGTTTCATGGCTTCCAATCCTTTCTTTGTTGGTAGCGGTTTCATGGATCTGTCCTACACCATGGTTCATCATCTCTAAAAACTGAACAAATTCCTTTTCTAAGCGGAATTTTCAAATAAAAAACCCGAGAGGGTCCGTATATTGACTTCGGGTTCTTTATAAATAGTTGACTTGAAATATAAATATGTCTTTGTTTGAAAATATTTTTATAAATCAGTAATGAAGGGGCAGAGAGATAGCAACTTCCGTGCCATACCCTTTATCATTTATTCATTCCCTAAGATATTTTAAACAATTTCTAGATTGTAGTTACATAAAGTCAAAACAATATTCTCTTTTTTGTCAATACTTTTTTATTTTACAGTTGATGAAAATTCCCGTCTGTGCGTGTTGGCACGGATGCCCTGGAGATCCTCCGTCAAGATAACGCCACTGATACAGATGTCAAGCTATCCCAGCTTGCGGCAATACTAAAATGTTCCAGCCACTTTTCTGAAGGCCTCAATATACTGTTCCACCAGTCTTCCGTCATCTCCGGGAAAAGTTGGAAGCGCTATAACATGTTCACTAATCTCCCTGGTTACCGGAAGATCCTCCGGATTGCTGCCTCTCTCTACAAAGTAAGGCTGCTGGTGGAGCAGAGAGTAGCGGTCCCGCCGAACCACTGCGCCCTCAGCTTTAAGCATTTCAATAAGCCGGTCGATTGGCACCTCTGTCTTATCTCCCCGGTATACTATATCATTTTCATAGTACACCCTCTTTATATATGAAGGAGGCCAATAGATTTCAAAGCCCGGAAGTTCTTCCAGCGCCTTCAACAGCTTTTCGATATTGGCGTTTCGAATTCTATTTTTCTCTTCAAGTGTTTCAAGCTGAACCCTGGTAATGGCTGCATGGAGCGGTGACATGCGGTGTTTGAAGCCTAAACAGGTATGCTGATATTTACTGTATCTTTCCGGCAAATCAGCCGCCCTTCTGTAATGACCCAGTGTAACAGCCTGGTAATAATAATCCTCATTAGCAGTTATGAGCATTCCTCCCTCGCCGCCCGGAAGGTTCTTTGAAGCCTGAAAACTATAAAAACCGAAATCCCCCAGGGTACCCATCTTTTTACCCTTGTACTCCGCACCGTGTGCATGGCAGGCGTCCTCAATAACAGCGATCTTCTTCTCCCGGGCAACAGCAATAATTTCATCCATCTCACAGGGAAGGCCCCACAGGTGCACCGGAATAACGGCTTTAGTCCTGGGTGTTATTTTCTTCCTGAAATCTTCCGGATCCATATTCAGGTTTTTAGGATCAACCTCGCAGAATACTACTTTCGCGCCCAGGGTAACTACGGGCATGGCCGAAGCCCAATAGGTATATGAAGGGCATATTACCTCATCACCCTGCTTGATGCCCAAAACAAAGAGGGCTGCATACAGAGCCGCTGTGCCATTGACCTCCGCCAGGGCATATTTGGCGCCTAAAAATTGAGCAAACTCCTTCTCCAGTTTCATAGGCTCCTGGGAAACGGAAATTTCATTCTTTCGCATCAGTTCGAGCACTGCCTGTTCATCTTCTTCAGTCAGCCTTGGCCAGCGAAGAGCCTCCTCCTGATCCAGGGTTATGGCTTTTGCTCCCCCGTTAACAGCAAGATTCTCATTCATATAGTCCTCCTATTTATGCTTATATAATTTCAGTATCTTAAGCGCATTATTCCCTGTAATCTTATCAAAAACCTCACGGCTGATCAGTTTATCGGAGAGCAGGCTGCGCAGGTAGGATAACTGAGGCATCCTGCCCTCTTTATCACCAAAACACACATCCGTGCCGAAGAGTACTCTGTCCTGAAATTCCGTCAAGAATTTAACGCCGAAGGATTTATCCCGGCTTATGGCATTGTAACCGCTGTTGGCAGATATATCTGCGTACAGATTGGGACAGGAGCGCAGCAGCTTTAGCAGGCTGCCCTCCTTTTCTATAGCTCCTTTTGGATAGATAAACTTATGCTCCGGCTTTAAGTCTCCTGCTATCTCAGCCCAGAATCCCGGGGCATGACCGATAATCGTAGTATCCGGAGCCTCTTTAAGCAGCCTCTCCAGGCGCGGCAGCCCCACTTCATCGAACAAACCATAGACACCCCTACCCGGGCCCGTGCAGTGGAAAAGCACCGGCATTTCCCATTCTCCGCATTGTTTGAACATATTTATAACCCGGGGATCATCCAGAGGAAGGTTCGCAGTGACTTCGCCTATGCCCACACATCCCAACTCCTTAAAACGCTTCAAAAACAATGAGAAGTCGGTCTCCGGGGGATTGTCCACCTGATGGGGCTCAAGATTGCCCAGGCACCCCATGCGTGGATCAATATTTCCGAAGAGGATCAAGCGTTCCGGATATCGGGCTGCTTCTTCCAACTGGCTGACAATATCCGACCGGGGAGAAAAAAATAAGGGAGCCTTACAACTCTCCGGGCTGACATTTACGGGCAGCAGGACTGCTCTATCTATGCCTTCATCATCCAGACGCTCAACAAGGTCCTTCCAGGTAATCGGACTGTGCTCCGTCTCTTCAGGGGAGCGCAAATCACCAACATGTGCATGAAAATCGATGATCATCAAATACCTCCAAAGGGAAAAGCCTCCCCAAGCTCTTCAGGGGAAATATCAGCCCCATACTCGCACACTTCATAAGCTTCAGCATATCTAACGACCTTCCCCTTTTCTTTGCCATAGAGTTCAATGAGCTTATCCCGGTACTGATCCGCTATCTTCTCAAAAAAGGGCAGACGCCAGTCAGCTACCCATTGGCGGCGGCTTGCTTCAGCCGCCGGAACCTGATCCAGTATACCCTGATTAAATGGGAGCCACTCATACATCTGGGATTCATGGCAGTGGATCATATCCACCTTTTTTTCAATTACATCATCAATTGCAACAACCATATCCGGTATAAAGGGATAAGGCTTTTGAAATTTATCGTACATGTAGAATATCCACGGAGAATGGGGCATAATGTCCGTAAGCGAGACCATGTTGGGCACGGTAATAATGTAGGCTGCATCCTGAACAAGTTGTGATGTGTACCTGTGATCAGGGTGGTAATCATTCGGTCTGTGCGTAATGATTATATCCGGCTTGAACTCCCGAATTATCCTGATTATTACCCTCCTGTTAGCCACCGTAGGTTCAAGCTCACCGCAGTGATTATCAAGTACCTCATATTCTACAATACCGGCAATCTTTGCTGAGGCCTGAGATTCATCATAACGCCTGCGGGCCAGTTCAACACCACCGATCTCATGGTGTCCCGTATCCCCATTGGTGCAGCTTAAGAATTTAACAACATGACCTAAAGCCGTATATTTAAGGGCCAGGCCGCCGCAGGTGATATCAGCATCATCAGGATGGGCGCCGATAATAAGCACTCTCAAAATTCTTGAAGCCATGATTATCTCCATTTTCCTTAAAGCTTGAAACTGATACTATCCTATAACAAAAGTAATACTCAATACCTGACCTGCGCCGTAAAGCTCTAATTTCCGCACTAACTCTTGCCGGCACCAACTGTCATATTCGCCATCCCTACTGCTTATACCATACAGCCAAAATAAAAATTATGATATGCTTGATGCCAACCAACTTAAAAAGGGAGGCGAAATGCATCTGATTCAATACCATGATATAGCTTTCAGAAAAAGGGTAAAGGAGGAATACGACAGAAGCGAAGATATTTTAGTGGGTCCGGAATTAACGGAATCCAGTGTAGCGGCAGCGGTCAGGATGAAAAAGGGGTTTGAAACGGAAACCCATGCCCACAACAATGAGGAACAGATATTTATTGTTCTTAAGGGTAAGGGGGAGCTGACCATTGAGGATGAAACAAAGGAAATTGAAGGAGGAATGGCTGTATATATTCCCCGAAAAGCTCAGCATAGGATCCTTGCTGTCAGTGATGAGCTTGTTTATATTTATATCTCCATCTGGCCGGAAAAAAAACCTGAAAATATGAAACCCAAAATATACAGAGAGGGAAGAGTTTTAAATATTAAATACGAAACTGTTTAGTTTAGTACTTACTTCAAAAAAGTGTCTGATGGTATCGTATCAGGGCAATTTTTATAAAATCTTCCATTAAAAAAGTGAAAAAAAGGGCGCCGTGTTTTTGCAACACAGCGCCCTGGATTAGCCCTTATGCGAATAATTATTCGCCGTATGCCCCTGCTTCTTTTAGTATGTCGTTTGTCTGCTTGGCTGCCGCAGAAATAATCTTAGCAATACCAGCAGGATTGTCCACAAGACTGGCATCCTGGAATGCAGGCACCAACTTGTCCGCCAACTTGGTATAGATCTCATCAGTGGCTGTAGTTAATGGATAAGATTCCCCGTGGAAGTTCTCAGGCATGGTCATGGCTGCTCTTAAACGCGGCTCTTTCTGAAAAACATCTTCGTAGCTAATGTCACTTCTGCTTGTCAGCCATCCCACATCATTGATTATGGCTTTCAAGTATTTCTCATTCTCAAGATACAGAGCAAATTCCCAGGCAAGGTCCTGCATTTTAGATTTCGAGTAAACATTGAGGTTTGTTCCCATAGCAGGCCCGCCGACTCTCGTTCCTACAGGCAGTTGGGCAACATCGTATTTTACATTCGGAGCATGCTCTTTCATGTACCCGATAACCCAGGATTCCCTCTGGAAGTATGCAGTCTGCTCAAGAGCTAAGGCTTCGGCGTCATGCTTTATTTTAAAGCTGTCCACTTTATATTTATAAAGAAAATCAATATAGAGCTTTAAAGTATTTCTTCCCGCCTCATTGTCATAAGCTGCATGATACTTGCCAGCCTCCTTGCCTGCTTCCGCAATTGTACCCCCGGCAGGGATCATCCACATCCAGAACTTTTCAGCTATACCGCTTCCTCCGCCTGAGAGCCTCAAACTGACTCCACTGCGAGCAACATTGCCGGAAGCATCATACTTGGTTGTCTTACGTCCAAAATCAATAACTTCATCCCAATTGGTGGGTGCATGATCCAAACCGGCCTCTGCATACATGTCCGTATTCCAGTAGGCAACCTTTAATTCCCCTCCATAGGGCAAGCCCCAAAGCTTACCTTTATATGTGGCGAGATCCTGAAAGGCCTCGGCAAAACCCTTTTTAATAAAGGCCTCCACATTAGCCGGCGGATTAGCAACCAGCCCAGCATCGATAAACTTGACGTTAAAAGAAAGGTCAAAATAGTAGAGATCGGGACCGGTCCCGGCCGGCATAGCAACTGCAAGCTTTCTTTCGAATTCCCTTAAAGGGAAAGACGAGATCTCGACCTTAACGCCCGGATTCTCTGCCATAAAATCCTGTGCCCCCATATCTTTCC
>DRHE01000415.1 GCA_011049745.1 Spirochaetales bacterium
GTCTTGACCACTCCAGCCCTACCGTTTGCATAGAGTATGGGGAACTCCAGCTGTTCCTCCGGGGCATCGAGGTCCAGGATCAAGTCGTAGATCTCGTTCAACACCTGCTCCGGCCGGGCGTCCTGCCGGTCGATCTTGTTGATCACAACGATGATCTTCAGCCCGGCTCTGAGGGCCTTGTCCAGGACGAATCTCGTCTGCGGGAGAGGGCCTTCCGAAGCGTCCACGAGGAGAATGGCTCCATCAACCATGGACAGGGCCCGTTCCACCTCACCGCCGAAATCGGCATGGCCCGGGGTATCTATGATGTTGATCTTCTTTCCCTTCCATCGGACCGAGCAATTTTTAGCGGCAATGGTGATCCCCCGCTCCCGTTCGAGCTCCATGTTGTCCATAAGCCTCTCCTCTATCACCTGCCCTTCCCTGAAGGTGCCGCTCTGGCGGAACATGGCGTCCACCAGAGTCGTTTTTCCATGATCAACATGAGCTATTATGGCAATGTTCCTGAGCAAATCGTTTTTCGAATCCTTATGAGTCATGGTTCTGTTCCTGTACCGTGATTTTGGCTGATAATGAGAGCAGTGCTAAAGATACTTAAAACCGAAGCCTGAGTCCATAGATTTCGGCGAGACACCACACCCTACAATCCCGGTTCAGGAGCGATTGTCTCCTGGTAGCCAAACCGGCATCATGTCGAACAGACTCTCAGCCGGAGGAATCGTGTAAGCAAAAGACGTGGAGCTGGGATGCCAGCGGGGTTTTTCTTCCCGTAAAATCCTACATTCCTCGACATAATTAGGGATCTTATGAACGATTTTAGGTCTTTTCCCCTGGGGGTGGGGAATATGATTACCCTGGACAGTATTCCGAGGAAACACAGTTTTACCTGCATTGGATATTAAGATATATAAAATCTTTGGTTGAATCATATGCATGTCAAATTCTTTAAAAAGAGCAACCGGCTGATATGCTGTCCGACTGGCCAATAATTGCTTGACAGACCATCTCTCCTGTGGTAAAAATAGAGCTATAAAGGTCATAACGTTATTATGATAGATCGTTATAATCTTAGCATTCTGCTTGAGCCCGGTTATCAAGCAACCGGTGGGGAGGGATAATGCCCATATTGGATGAAAAAAGTCCTATTCCTCTATATTTCCAGCTCCAGGAAAAGATCAAAAAAAAGATTGAAGAGGGTTTCTATAAAGAGGGTGATCTGATACCCACGGAGAAAGAATTACAGAAGATGTATTCAGTGAGCAGGATTACAGTTAGAAATGCAATTGCGGGATTGGTTTTTGAGGATCTGCTGGTGAAAAAGCAGGGTCTGGGCACTATTGTAGCCAGGCCAAGGATGGTGGAGGATTTTTCCAGCCTGAAGAGCTTTACCGAGAAAATGGCGGCACAGGGCGCCGCTGTAGCTACGCAGGTAATAGAAATCAAGAGAATAGGCGCTTCAGAGAGGATCGCCCATCATCTGGCAATTGAGCCGGAAAGTGAAATTATCTATGTAAAACGGCTGCGTTTTGTGGATGAAGAGCCCATTGCTCTCTTCATCTCCCATATTAGGGGAGATATCGGTATTTCCGAAGATGATGATTTTAAAAGGTCAATTTTTGACCTCCTGGAAAACAAGTGCGGTATTAAGATTTCCGGGGCACAGAAGGTCATTGAGGCTACTTCCGCCAATAAAGAAGAGGCTGAGCTTTTAAAAATTGACGTTGATGAACCGGTCCTGTTGATCAGAAATACAACCCTTGACAGTGATAATAAGCCAATAGAGTATGCCGAGGGCGTCTATAGAAGTGACAGATATAAATATGTCCTGAAGCTGAAGAGATAAAAGGTAAGGGGGGTAAGGTTATCTATCTGGGAATAGACATCGGCACCAGTAATATAAAGGCAATCTTAAGCAGGGAAGAGAAATTGGCCATGTATAAAGCGGATTACCCTGCAGGCAGCAATACTATCTGTGAGCATGACCCTGTTGTTTTAGAGGGAGTTTTGGCTGATCTTATAAGCAGGATAATCAGGGACAACAGTATTGCAGAGCATGATCTTAAAGGGATCAGTATCTGCGGTCACGGTCCCAGTGTTGTTTTTATCGATGCAGAGGGAAACCCTCTAAGTAAGATCATTACCTGGCAGGATAAAAGGGCGGAACAGGAGGCAGGATACCTAAGAGAAAATTACCGTGATTTCAGCAGGGACGGCACTTCCTACGAAGCCAAGATACTCTGGTTTTTTCGAAACTGGCCTGATCTTTTTAAGAGCGGTAACACGGTTCTCTATCCCAAGGATTACATTCTGTTCAAACTTACCGGCAATAGAATAATAGACAGGTCCGCAGCCTCTACCACCCTCTTCTATAATGTTGACAGCAACACCTGGGTGCCGGATCAACCGGACCTACCCATTGATATTCTGCCGGAGGTGGTGAATTCCTGGGAGCAGATCGGAGAAACCGGCGGTGCTTTCAGCCGCGGCTGCAATCTATCAAGCGGAATACCGGTTTTCGCCGGTGGCATCGATGCCTATTGTGAGGCAGTGGGAGCCGGGGCTGTAGAACCCGGGTATTTGGTGGATGGAACCGGGACTTCCACCTGTATCTCCAGGTGCTGCAGCGAAAGGGCAGGTCTGGATCTTCATGTTATTCCGGCGCGCTCTTTAAAGATTGAAATGATGTCGGCAAGCGGTCTGTCCGTGGATTGGATTTTGGCTCTATTTTCTGAATCCCTCGATTTTTTAGAGACCCTTGATCCTGATACTCCGGCAAAATTATTATTTCTACCCTACCTGGTTGGGGAACGAAGCCCCCACTGGGATGAGAAAGCCAGGGGCGCTTTTATCGGCTTAACAGTTAATACGGATCGGAATGAGGCCGTTAAAGCGGTTTTACAGGGAGTTGCTTTCGGTATCAAAGAGAATTTACTGCGCCTGGGTCAGGGAAGTGATAGAGAAGATGAATCAGTAAGAGCGGTAGGTGGGGGAGCAAACAGCAGGGTCTGGCTCAAGCTCAAGGCCAATGTTACCGGAAAGATATATAAAAAGATGAAGGTCATCGATTCAGCCGCCCTCGGTGCATTAATTTTAGCGGCTCTGGGCAACCGGGAAGGGGAGCCGGCTGAGCTGGTCAACACCTGGGTAAAGGTGGAAGAGTGTTACTACCCGGATAAAAAGCCGGCCTACGAAACTCTGTTTAAGATCTATTCCCGAAGCTATCCCGATTTGAAAGAGATCTTTGATGGGCTATACGCCATAAACTAAAGGGGAAGAAAAATGCGAAGATTGAATAGAATATTTGCTGCTGATGGAAAAACCGTGATAATAGCCATGGATCACGGGCTTGCCCTGGATGTGCTGCCGGAGCTTGCCGATGTGGGCACAGTGTTAAGCAGTATAATCAGGGGCGGCGCCGATGCTGTACTGCTCTCTTACGGCGTTGCCCAAAAATATGGAGAAATCCTGAAAGGTACTGGACTGATTGTCAGGCTTGACGGCGGCAGCACCTGTCTCAGTAATAGGCCCGGAGGCAGCCTGCTCTATTCTGTGGAAGATGCTCTGCGCCTTGGCGCGGATGGTGTTGCCTGTATGGGTTTTCCCGGAGCAGAGAACGAAGGCGAAACCCTGGGCAACCTGGCTCAAGTTGCCGCGGAGTGCAGCTACTGGCAGGTGCCGTTAATGGCTGAAATGCTTCCCGGGGGCTTCGCTCCTGATCCTTCGAATACGTTAGAGAATATAAAACTGGTTTCAAGAATTGGGGCGGAGCTGGGAGCACATATTATCAAGACAACCTTTGCCGGCAGCCAGGGAGAGTTCAGAGAAGTTGTGACCGGCTGTTTTTCCCCTGTTGTCGTTCTGGGGGGAGACAAGACAAACGATATCAAGGGATTATTCAAGACAATTGAACAGGCTTTAGCTGCCGGAGCTGCAGGCGTGGCTATTGGCAGAAATGTGTGGAAAAGCAGGGAGCCGGAGAGGATAACCAGGGCATTAGTTGAGCTGGTCCATAATCAGAAAAAGGCGGATCAGGCTCTGGCTTTGATCGGCTGAATCTTACACGCGAGGAGTTGTTAAAAAATGGCAAGTATTCCTGACAGGATGATGGCCGCGGTAATAGATGGTAAAAAGAGAGTAGAACTTAGAGAGCTGAGCATACCCGAACTTAAGGCCGGTGAACTCCTGATACGAATAGAGTATTGCCTGTTATGCACCTGGGAACAGCGTATATATACCGGGGAATCCTCCACGGGGCTGCCATTTATTGCCGGCCATGAAGCCTCCGGGGTAGTGGTTAAGGTGAGCGGAGCGAGCAAAGCGAGCGAAGCGAATCCCGGAGTCCCGGTAAATTTTAAAGTGGGCGACAGGGTTGTCTTTAAAACCCTGGACCACTGTGGACATTGCTCATACTGCTACCAGGGCTATACCAATCAATGCACCGGCGCGGCTAAAAAACGCAGCTATGACGGCATCCCGGGCAGCGGGGGACTGGCCCAGTATATCGCCCTTGAGGCAGGCAGGGTCTTTCCGTTGAGTGGCGATATCAGCCTGGAGGAAGCGGCCTTTACCGAGCCCCTGGCCTGCTGTATTCACAGCGTAAAACGGAGCGGTATTGAGTTTGGCGATAACGTGGTAATCGTGGGCTGCGGCATTATGGGCCAGCTGCACAGCCTGCTGTGCAGGCTTAAAGGAGCGCGGGTAATAGTGGTTGAGCCGCGGCAGGACCGGCGGGAGTTGGCAGCCAGATTGGGAGCACACCTGGTAATCGATCCCGGCCGGGGAGAAATGATAGACCAGGTCTTTAAGTTGACAGGCGGTGAAGGAGTGGATGTTGTTTTTAATACGGCTGCCAATCCTGACATTGCAAAAAGAAGCATGGCCCTGCTTAAGAAGATGGGGCGCATGATCTTTTACGGCTCTTTTCATCCCAATAAAAACATTGAAATAGATCCCAACCAGGTACACTACTCGGAAATTGTTATTACCGGTTCTTCCGGGCCGGCAACCGGGGATTTCTACCAGGCATCGAGAATGCTTTCCTATAAGCTGCTGCCGGTAAAGGATTTTATCTATAAGATATTTGACCTTAGTGAGATCAATGAAGCTTTTGAAGCTGCTCTTTCACCGCAGAGTTACAGAGTGGCAGTGAGGCTTTAGCTGATAAATATCTATTGAAAGGAGGCAACCTGTAGAATTTTTTTAAGGAATTAGGAATCCAATATTAAAAGAAAAAGGAGTGTAAAATGAAAAAGAGATGTATTTTCTTAGTGATGGTCTTGATCCTGGTTTTTTCTTTTTCCCTTTTTGCCGGCGGACAGAAGGAACCAGTACCCGTGGAAGAGGAAAAGGCCCCGGCAGAGATGAAGCCCTATGCCGGCAAGGTGCTGCGCCTGGCCAGTATGGCTGACCAGTATGCCGGTTATTTAAAGGAATTGGGCAAGAAATGGGAAGAGGTGAGCGGTGCCAAAGTTGAGGTGGACATTCTGGGATATGTAGAGCTCTATCAGAAACTGACCCAGGATTATGCCACCCATACCAGGCAGTATGCCCTGGCAACAGTGGATATTGTCTGGAGCGGCGAGTTTGCCGTAAAAGGCTGGACTGTAGATCTGAATCCTCTTATTAAAAGGGATGAAAAGGAAATAAACACCGCCGACATTATTCCGGTTATGTGGACCATGGGTGAGTGGGGTGATAAAAAAGCCGCTTTTCCTCTCTCCGGATACGCCAACAACCTTATCTACCGGAAAGACCTCTTTGAAGATCCGGAGGAAAAGAAGGCCTTTAAGGCCAGGTA
>DRHE01000416.1 GCA_011049745.1 Spirochaetales bacterium
GCACAGACGGGGCAGTTTACAGCCATGTCCGGAAGCTGCTTGAGGCCGGATATGTAACTGGGAAAAAAGAGATCGTCCGTAATAGCGTTCAAACGGTCTACACCATGACGGAATCCGGCAAACAGCTTTTTGCAGACTATCTACGGTTTCTTGAGAACATTCTGACTGATCAGAAGAAAGATGCCCGCAGGAATAATACTCACACTAAAGAAGGGAGCTGAAATGGATAATAATGACAATTTAAGAATGAAACTTCTGGGAAAGTGGGGAAGGTGGGCATCCATTCACTGGGGCAAGACCTTATTGTTAGCCTTAGGGATCACCCTGATCATGGGAATAGGGGCTTCAAGGCTGAAGTTGGAAATGTCCTTTTACTCCATGCTGCCCGAGGGCTCCCAGCAGGTGAGAGACTTGAAGAAAATTATCAAAAATTTTCCGGCAGCCTCCAGTATTGTGGTGGTGCTTGAGGCAAAGGATAAAAGTGACCGGGTTGAAGCAGAGATTACGGTAAAAAGGGCTGTAGATATTTTAAGCCGGGAGCTCTTAAAGTCTGAATTCTCTGAACATATCATAAGGGTTCAGGGGAAGCTGGATATCGATTTTTTCAAAGACCACGGCCTGATGCTCTCCAAGGCCGAAGACATCGAGAGAATGAGGCGGATATATTCAAATATCAACCTGGTACCCCTGTTCAGCCATCTGAATGATGACTTTGAGAGGGAGTACTCCGGGGATGAAGAGAAACTTAGCGAGAATGAAGAGCTGGCCATCGCCCAATTCGAGGGATTGGAACAGATACTGAAAGCTATGGAGAGCTCTGCAGCGGGTGAAAGAATAAGCACAGAGGCAGCCTCGGCCTCAATCGACCGCTTTCTCTTCGGCAGCCCCTACTTTATGAACAGGGACAGTACTATGGCCCTGCTCTTTATACAGCCCACCTTCACCATGAATGACATGGAGATGTACGTTACAATTATCCCCCTTATTGAAAAAATGATAAATGAAAGAGCTGAAACCCTTGGGGTAACCGCGGGTCTGACCGGGTTGCTGGTTGTCGGTAAGGATGAGATGGTTACCAGCGAGCAGGGACTTGTCCTTTCCATGCTGATTGCCGTTCTGCTGATTTTTCTTTTAATGATAATTTCCTTCAGGATGTACTCCGCGCCCTTTATCTCAGGTATACCACTTTTTATCGGTATCCTGTGGACCATGGGCCTGGCGGGCTTTACCATAAAAAGACTGAACTTAATGACCGCCATGTACATGGTTGTGCTCCTGGGACTGGGCATAGACTACGCCATACACCTGCTGACCTCATTTATGCAGGAGCGGGACGATGGAAATGACTTTACTACCTCAGTTGGCAACAGCCTTAAGAAGAGCGGCGCAGGTATCTTTACGGGGGCGCTCACCACGGCCGTAGCCTTCTTTATGCTGGTTATAGCCAGATCAGATGTTGTGAGGGAGCTCGGGGTGGTGGCCGGTTTCGGAATTTTGAGTGAGTTTATGGCCATGATTATTTTGGTACCGGCCCTGCTGGGATTCAGAAATTATCGGTTAGCAAAGAAAGGAAAGACAGAGTCAAAGCTGCTTGAAAAGCTGACACCCAGGTTCAGGATTATTCCCTCACTGGGAATCAAAATTAAAAACCACCCCTATCTCTTTATTCTTCTGTTGCTGGCAGCCGGTATATTACTGGCAACCCAGGCAGGAAAGGTAGAGGTCGAGGGAAACATGATGAAAATGGAGGCCAAGGGCCTTGAATCCATAGAGCTTCAGGACCGGATGGTCGAAGAGTTCGGAATGGCTCCTGATGTGATGTCCATAACTATGACCGATCTGGAAGAGATGAGATCTATCGGTAAGAAAATAAAAAAGCTGGCCTCAGTTAAAACTGTGGAATCACTTACCCCCTATTACCCTTCAGTTAAAGAACAATCTATCAGAGCAGGTTTAGTAGAGAAGTTCAAAGGTGAGATTGCTCCTCAAAAGGCTGAAGACAGCGTAGATACCGGGTTGTTGATCGAAGAGATTTACCGGCTTGAAGATAATCTGCTGGAGATGTCTGATCTAGCCTTTATGGCCGGAATGGACAGGATGTTTCATAAGCTGAGCATACTTACCGGTAGGAATGAAGAAGGCCGGAAAGTGACGGAAACTGTCATAGACCGGCTGATAGCAGCAATCAAAGAGAATCCGGAATCGGCGGCAGGGCTCGTTTATTTTCAAAGAGCTTTTGTCCCGCCTTTTAAGGAAAAGCTCATTAATATGGCCAATACGGAGGAAATAGCCATAGATATGATACCTCCCTTTATCCTGGATTCCTTCAGGTCTAAAGATGGCAAAGATTACCTGATGAATATTATTCCAACGCAAAATCCCTGGGATGAAGAGTACAGAGAGATATTCACCAGTCAACTGGAAACAATCACGGACAAGGCAACTGGTATGGTCCTGGCCTCCAACCAGATGATGGAGATTGCCGGACAGGACGGCATAAGGGCGGCTATAGCAGCACTGATTGCCATCTTTTTCCTGCTGATCATAGATTTCAGGAATATAAAGCTCAGCGTGGTAACCCTTTTCCCATTGCTGCTCGCCTTTATATCCCTGTTCGGTATTATGGCAATTACCGGTATTAAGTTTGATTTTGTAAACGTCATAGCCGTGCCCCTTCTTATCGGCATCGGCATAGATGATGTGGTTCACTTTAATCACCGGTACCTGCTGGAAGGTAAAGGTAATATGGACCGGGTAGTAGCTAGAATAGGAAGGCCAGGGCCATGGCAATGGAAAGAACGATACCTGTGCTCCGCATGGCACGCATAACGGAAGGAATAAAGGACCCGAAACCGATTATTGTGGTCAGGGTGGTCAGGAGCACTGCCCTTCCTATTCTAGCTACTACCCGGTCCATATTACCTTTGCCTTCCAGCAGGTACCGGTGATTAAAGTGAAGCACATCATCTATGC
>DRHE01000417.1 GCA_011049745.1 Spirochaetales bacterium
GCCCAGGCGCAGACCGAAGGATGTGCATATAGAGATACGGAAAAAAGAATGATGTAATTCGATACATACTACCAGGTTTCTTGAAAATATCTGAAGCAGCAGGCAGGTATTCCCTGTATTTATAATAAAAGAAGATATATACTGGAGGTATGAAAAAGATGGGACTACCTGCACGCAAATTGGACCGGCAATATACTTACGCCGATTATAAAACCTGGCCCGAAGATGAGCGTTGGGAATTGATCAACGGCGTGGCCTGGAATATGAGCCCTGCTCCATCCAGGAGCCACCAGTGGTTGGTAATGGAGCTAGGACGACAAATCGCTAATTTCCTTAAAGGGAAAACCTGCCAGGTTTATCCGGCCCCCTTCGACGTTTTCTTTCCCGAAGATCCGGACCAGCCGGAAGACGATGTCTGCACAATAGTGCAGCCGGACCTGACGGTAATCTGCGATTCTAAGAAGCTAACGGAAAAGGGTTGTTTCGGAGCTCCCGATTTAGTGGTGGAAATCCTTTCTCCCTATACTTCCAGGAAAGACCTGGATGAAAAGTTCCATCTATACGAAAACTCCGGTGTATTGGAGTACTGGGTTGTCGATCCGGGGTATGGCTCCATTCAGGCATTCAGGCTCAGTGAGGATGGCTGTTACGGAGATGGAGAAGTCTTCGTCAGGGAAGGAAAACTGACATCGAAAGTTCTGGATGGTTTTTTGATAGACTTGTCCGATCTTTTTTCCGTTCCCGGTGTTTAATTCCTTCTCGTCATAAATTGTTTATTTAGAAGACATGGATATAAATATAGCGCTGAAAAAGTACTTCGGTTTTGATAGTTTCAGAAAAGGTCAGGAAGAGGTTATTTCCCGTATAGTCTCCGGTGTTTCTGCGGCTGCCATCTTTCCTACAGGAGCCGGTAAGTCTTTGTGTTACCAACTGCCCGCCATGCTGCTGCCCCATCTGACCCTGGTTGTTTCACCGCTGCTGTCTCTGATGAAGGACCAGCTTGATTTCCTTCTCTCCAATAATATTCCGGCAGCCCGTCTGGATTCTACATTAACAGGAGAGCAGTATAACAAGATCATCACAAGAGCTGTCAGAAGCGAGCTGAAGATTCTGATGGTTTCGGTTGAGCGGTTCAAGAATGAAAGATTTAGAAATAAACTTAGGGAGATAGATGTTTCCCTGTTGGTTATTGATGAAGCTCATTGTATTTCTGAATGGGGACATAATTTCCGGCCAGAGTATCTGAGACTTCCCGACTATCAGAAGGAATTTGGAATTAAAAATACACTTCTTCTGACTGCTACCGCTACCGAGCAGGTAACCTTTGATATGTGCAGGAGATTTAATATCGACAGCGAAAATGTGATTACTACAGGGTTCTACCGGGACAATTTATTTCTGAATATTACTCCTGTCAGGGATGCTGAAAAAAAGGAAAAACTCCTGTCCGACATTGGTAATGCTCCCGATGATCCTACTATTGTATATGTAACTCTACAGAAAACCGCTGAAGAGACCGCTTCTTATCTGGCAGCAAATCAGATAAACGCGGCAGCCTACCATGGGGGAATGAAAAATGAGGAACGGACGGATATACAGAACCGTTTTATGAATGGATCAATAGCCTGTGTTGTGGCCACCATTGCATTCGGTATGGGAATTGACAAGAATAATATTAGAAGAGTAATTCACTTTGATCTGCCCAAATCAATTGAAAACTACAGCCAGGAGATAGGCCGGGCCGGAAGAGACGGAAAACCAGCTGCCTGTGTTGTTTACGGTAATAAAAGAAATCTTTCTATTCTGGAGAATTTTATTTATGGAGATACTCCCGACAGGGAAGCTATCTTTCAGCTTTTGAAAGAGATCAAAGAGAATGGGAAACTCTGGGAGACAAAACTGATCGGATTAAGCCGGGACCTGAATATCCGGATTCTTCCTCTTAAGACTCTGCTGGTCTATCTTTCCATTGAAAAGATTATAGAACCGAAATATACATACTTCGAAGAATATACCTTTAAGTATCTTATTAATCCTAAGGAGATCATCGAACAGTTCAAGGATGAGAGAAAACAGTTTGTTCAGACTATTCTGGAGAATTGCCATTCCAAAAAGGTTTGGACAACAGTTGATATTGGGACTATCTGTTCAGTATATCAGACAGAGCGTCAACGTGTTCTGAATGCTCTCGATTATTTTTACGAAAAGCAATGGATCGATCTTCATGCCGGACAGGCTGTTGAAGTATACCAGGTTCTGAACCATTCCTTTGATCCGGAACTGCTTACAGATAATATCTATCGATTATTCAGAGAGAAAGAGAAGACAGAGATCCAGAGGATTCATAATATGATACGGTTCTTTGAAAGTGATTCCTGTATCAGCAAAGAACTGGCTTCTTACTTTGGTGAAAAACTGGAAATAGAAAAATGCGATCATTGCTCATTCTGCAGTCAGGGCCGGATGCGGCTGGTTAGCGAGGATGAACTGAAAGGACTTTCAGAACTGGATAATTTGCATAAATTATCAGAAATCAAATCATTGCTTGGTCCATTGGGAACATCAGGCAATTTAGCCAAATTTCTCTGCGGTCTTAATACCCCGCTTATAACCAGGTTGAGGGCGAAAAAACTCCCCGGGTTTGGTTTTCTGGAAAAATATCCTTTTAAAGAAGTTCAAAACTGGATTGAAAGTCAGGCTGACTGTTCAGTCAGTAGCCAGTGTCCTGAGGCCTATACCCATGAAAGATCAGAGAGTCAATAATATTGAATAATGCGGCGCTGCAGGCGCTTTTACTGCTGCCTACAGGAATACGTTAAAGCCCAGGCGCAGACCGAAATCTCTTTTGTTCTCCGGCCCTGTGAGTGTTTGGCTAAGGGAAAGATAAACCAGTATTATGCCCAGGGGGTCGATTACGATAAAAAAGGTTATAAAAAGGGGGATCATTTCCCGGATCATATTTTAATTACTCATACGCTTGATCTTAAAAGGCATAGAAAGATCGTCTATGCCGATCAACTCCTTAAAAGAGAGCTTTTCCTTCTTCCCCCCGTATCTCACTCTGGCAAGTGACCGGGGAGCAATCATGTCGATGTATCTGCCCTGTTTCAATATGAGTTTGAGATCCTTAATCTCATCCGCTTTATCCAAAGGCAGGAGCAGGGTTTCACCGGCTGGAAGTGTTTTTCCGATCTTTTTTTCAAAAGTGGTGCCTTTTACTGAACCTTTCAAGGAAATAATGGAGATTTGCGAACTTTTCAGGTTCTTTATTTCCAGCTTTGAATCACTCGTTTTTTCTATTGAAATTTGCGAATTCCTATAATTCCCTGTGAAATCAGCAATTTCGATTTCATATAAAAAATCATAATGTACATTCAATAACTCCAAATACCTGGCCGTGTATTCCTTGAGTATTCCTGCATATTCCCTCTTGCCGCCGTTTTCAACAATTTCTATGATGACCTTTTTGCCGATGTACTTCTCAAGCACGGCTTCATAAGTATTGCCAAAGACATTGACTATGGATGAACCGACTGAAGTCAATTCCTGGGTTGCTCTGCCGCCTGCGATCTTACCCCCTATCTGGCCAAAAAAAAGGCTGATGGATTTATTAAAAGCATCCCTTAAGGTATTGACTGCATTTCTCATGGTTCTGCCGGTTCTTCGGAACAAATTGGGTTTGTAACTTCTTTTAATACTTTTTTCTCTGAGCCTTTTGTTCTTTGGCGTCAAATCCCAATGGTAACGGTGGATTGCCTGTATATCTGCTTCAAGCTCATCATTCATCATTATGTATGAGTTTCTGCAATAACCATCCTGCTCTTGGATCTCCGGCTGCTGGTACTCAAGCTCCATACTTGAACTTAAGAGCTTCATTTTTCCCCGAATTGCTTTTCCATTCTTCAGCAGCAGGGTTACAAAGAAACCGCTGAAATCTTTAAGGCATTTATCCCGGCTTCTGTACCGGATAAAGGCATTGATAATAGAAGTAAGTATAATCAGAACTATTGTAAGGGCGAGCACGTTATCCAGGAGCGTGGTCAAGATATCTTTAGCTGCCATAGATAGCTCCTACCGTAGGGTTGATGTACTTTTAGTCTTCATTTGCAACTCTATCTACCTGTTTTTGATTCTTTTGTCAATCAGGGATGCGTGGTGTGGCGAAGTTCATTAGCTGCTGCGATTGCAGCAGCTAAAATCCTGCAGAGGGCTTGCAGGGATATACCTTTCTGTCTATATTCATAAGAATTGAAAAAGATGGCGGCTGCCTGGCGGCTGGATTCTTGATCCGGTTCTGTGGCTTCGCGGCTTTGCCATACCGCTTTTAAGACTGAAAGGATCACGCAAACAGGAGGAGTTTTATGGATCATGACCACTTAATACAGAACATGCTTAAAGATTACCGCAGTGTGCTGAACAATCCTGCGCGGAAAAAATTGATTCAGGATGCTGTGGATTACAAAGAGGCCATGCCTCTGGCTGCGGGCACCCTGGCTGCCTGGACCCCGCCGGAGTCCAGCGGCAGAAGCCCCAAGGATACCTATATTGTTAAAGGCGGGGAGAGCGAAAAAAATATCGATTGGTCTTCCCCCAACTCTATCCCTTTAAAGGCTGATACTTTTGAAATGCTCTTTACCGATGCCCTGAAGGAGCTCTCAGGCAAGAAACGGATTTATAAGATCGACAGGGTAGTCGGCGCTGACAGTTTCTATGCCCTGCCCGTTAAGGTTGTTACTGATTACGCTTTAAGCGCCCTGTTTTGCGACAATATGTTCCGCCCGGTTCCTGCTGACATCAATAAGAGTGTCTTTGCTAATAAACCCTTCACTTTGCTGGCTCTTCCCTATAGCAAGCTCGATCAGGAGCGCTACCTGGGACGTCTGCGCAGCAACATGGCCGTAGCCATGGATTTCGATCAGTGTTTAGGTATTGTTTTCGGTTCTGGGTACATGGGTTCCATAAAGAAACTTATCTTTACCGTAATGAATTACTATCTTCCGGAGCAGGGGATCCTGCCGCTGCACTGCTCGGCAAATGAAGGCCCGGATGGAGATTCCGCCCTGCTCCTGGGTCTCTCCGGTACCGGTAAAACAACTCTTTCCGCTGATCCGGAGAGGGCTCTTTTGGGGGATGATGAACACGGCTGGAATGATAAAGGAATTGCCAACTTTGAATATGGCTGTTATGCCAAACTGATTAATCTTGATCCTGACAAGGAGCCGGAGATCTACAAAGCCTGTTTTCATGTAGACCATTATCTGGACCATGGCGCTATAGTTGAAAATTTGATGATCTATCTTGATGGTTCCTTTGATCTGGATGACCCCCGTTTTACCCAGAACTCCCGGGGTTCTTATCCGCTGCGCTACCTGACTAATATCAAAGAGTCCGCCGTTGCCGGACATCCTAAAACAATTCTCTTTCTAACTGCAGATGCTAATGGGGTGATCCCGCCCATTTCCCGGCTCAATCCTGAACAGGCAATGTTAAGTTTTATGATGGGTTACACCTCCAAACTGGCCGGCACAGAAACCGGAATTACTGAGCCGCAAGCAACCTTTTCCCGCTTTTTCGGTGAACCCTTTATGCCGCGCCATCCCGCGGAATATGCTGACCTGCTGGGTAAAAAGATGAGGGAGCATAAGGTCAGTGTTTTTCTGGTAAATACCGGCTGGAGCGGCGGCAGTTACGGCGTGGGCAAAAGAATGGATATCAACCTGACCAGGGCCATGGTAAGGGCTGCCCTGGCAGGCAAACTGGCGGCTGTGGAGTATGAACCCGATCCTGTTTTTAAAGTGAGTATTCCCAGGAGCTGCCCCGGGGTTCCTGAAAACATTCTCTTTCCCATAAATACCTGGGAAGACAAAGAGGCTTTTAAGCGGACGGCACAAAAATTAGCCTCTGAGTTTGCAGCTCATTTTGAGAAAGCCTTTGCCGGGAAAGTGGCTGAAAAAATAGCCGCTCAATGTCCGGGCAGGTAGGGGATAAAACCGGGGTTTTTGAAACGGGAAAATCTATTTGTCTTTGACTATTCTGCATAGATTATCTTCACACTGGCGGGCTCCCGGCGGTTACCGGGAAGTACTTTTCATGGCGGTTCCCCTGATCTTAAGCACCGGCGCCTGGTCGGCGCTGCACTTTGTGGACCGTATGTTCCTTACCTGGTGCTCCCCGGAGGCTATAGCCGCAGCCGGAATTAAGAAAACCAAACACTTTCTCCCCGACGCAGATTACATCCGCAACCGAAGTTCTTAAAGCAAAAGTCCAACACAATATATTCGGTCGCTGGACTTGATTATTTTTTGTGCTAAACATGAAAAAATTTAAAGGTAATAGCATTTTA
>DRHE01000418.1 GCA_011049745.1 Spirochaetales bacterium
AGGACATGATTTTCCCCGTAAAGATGGTATTGCCCGGGTTACCGGCCGGGAAATATCCCCTTCTGCTGCCACGGCGCCGAAGAAATCGCCGACCTGCCGCATATGGCTGCTTAAAACCTGCCAGTCCTTATAGGTGGACCTGGGTATGGAAACCTGGCGCAGATTAAAGAACTTATCCGGAATATCATTGAAGCTGATGCAGACTGCACCTAAATTTTCCGCCCCGCTGAAATCGATTCTCTTGATCCATGCATGCGGGTAGGGACTGCGCAGGATGCGGCCGTAAAGCATATTGCTGCAGGTCACATCCGAAGGGTATATTTCCCGGCCGGTAACCCGGGCAATACCATCTTTACGGGGAAAATCATGTCCTAGAAAATTATATTTATTTTTAGCCATTTTTTCCTTCCTTTAGCAATCTCTCAGGATACTTTCCTCCCAGGACACCGGATATGTCTGAGCCGGCCTGTAAAAATAACCGGGAATATTCCTCAAGCTGCTCTCTGTCAAGGTCAACCGAGGTGCCCACAATTGCCAGCGCGCCCAGGACCCGGTTCTGCCTGTCGAATATAGGAGTGGCCATAGCGCTAATACCGTTATGAAACTCCTGCAGATTATAGGCAACACCGCAATCATAGATCTCAGCCAGCCGCACCTCCAGCTTATCCGGATCAGTAATGGTATTCTCTGTAAAAGCCTTGAAAGCAAGGTTTTTTAGTATCCTCTTGCGATCCTTATCGCCCATAAAAGCCAGCACTACCATGCCTGCCGCTGAACAGTAAAAAGGCATGACCTCTCCCCGCCCCACCGATATCCTGGTATTTATATGGCCGCACATCTCCATAGCAATACAGAGTTCGCCGCTTAACCTGGCAAAAAAAGTTGTCTCTTCGGTTTCCTGGTGCAGCTCCTCAAGGTAGGGCAGGCTTATTGCAGCTTCATCCATACCCTCGATAACCGACTCAGCCAACCGCAGATGCGCGTAGCCTAGAAAATAGCGCATATCCGGCCGGCGCTGGCAGACATAATCATACTTTTTAAGCTCAGCCAGTATCCGGTAGCAGGTTGAGGGAGGAATCCCCAGGGCTCTGCTTATCTCCTTGTTGCTCATTCCCTTACGGCAGTTTCGCTGTAGGAGTTCCAGAATACTGTGAATTTTTGCTATTGATGCCATTGTTTTCCCATCATCTTAATAGGGACAAAAACCAGGTGTCAAGAGATATTTCGAGAAGACCGTTCCATATAGTGAGAATGCTGCTGCAATTTCCACTGCCATTAAGAGCCCGAAAAAAAAGGAGCCATTAAGCCCCGGCTAACACGAGATTCTTCAATTCATTCAGCATCTCTCAAGGTCAGCGCCTGGGCGTGGGCCGGAAATCCCTCATATTCAGCTAACTGAACAGCGCTCTCCTTAAGCATCTGGAAACCTTGAGCAGTAACATAACCTACCGAGGAATACTTACAGAAATCCCTTACCGAAACCGGTGAAAAGGTGCGTGCAAATCCTCCGGTTGGCAGGGTGTTATTGGGACCGATAGAATAGTTTGCCATACTGAAAGAGGTGTTTTCTCCCAGCAGTATTTCCCCGGCATTCCTAATTAAGGGAAGCAGGTCAAATGGGTTATCTGTCTGCACGGAAAGATGCTCAGGCGCATATTGATTTACAAATTCCACTGCCTCCTGGAGGCTATCAACGATCACCACACCGCTGTATTTTTTCATATTCTCTTTGAGAAATTTCTGCCTTACAGGAGTCAGTTTTTCTACTAATGAAGGCACAATCTCTACCACCTCTTTGCCAAGTTTCAGAGAATCAGTTACCAGTATAGATGCGGAATCCGGTCCATGCTCTGCTTCGACAAGAAAATCCAGGGCTACCTTTTTGGGATCCGCGGTACTATCAGCTATAATAACTGACTCCGAAGGACCGGCCGGCAAGCCCACATCAACAATACCGTAGAGAACTCTTTTGGCTGCAGTAACGTAGCTGCTGCCCGGACCGATTATCTTGACAACTTTATCAATACTTTCAGTTCCGTAAGCAAGAGCCCCTATTGCCTGAATGCCGCTTATTTTATATACCTCAGCAACCGAACATTCCCGGGCTGTAAAGAGAGTTCCCGCATCTATCTCTCCTTCCGGCCCCGGGGGAGTGGCTATGATGATCTTCTTCACACCGGCAATCTTCGCCGGTACAGCCAGCATATAGAGCACTGAAGGAAAGGAGCCCTTACCCCGGGGTACGTAGATGCCGACAGAATCGATGGGCTCGCTCTTCTCCCCGGCATAAACCCCGGGAACGATTGACATAAACTGCATAGGCGGCGGCAGCTGAATATTATGGAATTTCCTGATATTCTCTATATTATTCCGCACCGCCTCTTTAAAATCCTCCGGCAGTTCTCTCTCCGACCGCTCGAATTCCTCTTCTGTGACTTTGAGCTGACTCGCTTCGAGCTTTACACCGTCATATTTTTCTATATACTCTAAGAGCGCCTCATCTCCCCTGTCCTTAACAGCAGCCAGTACTATTTTGGCTGTCTCAACTATTTCTGAGATATCAATCTGAGCTCTTTTAAAAATCCTGTTTTTTTCAGCAATCGCAGTCTCTTTCCAGGTAAAAAGATTAATTTCCATCAAATTCCCCCTTGCTGCCCGGCGGCATTGTGTATAATGGCTAATCTAAAATCTCTTTATCCCCTGCCTTTCCTGCTTTCAAATTAAAACGCTCCTTTAGCTGCTGCCTCTTTCAGCGCCTCTCCCAAAGCCTGGAAAAAACGGACATTCTCCTCATGTCCGCCCAGAGTAACCCTAATGCAGGTGTCCAGATTGTAACCCTTTGCCGAGCGAACAATAACCCCGCGCGAAAGCAGGCGGTCAAAGATATCACTTGCATCAAAGCCGGTATCGATGAGTATGAAATTGGTATGGGAGATGACATATTTCAATTTCAGCTTATCCAGTTCCTGGTAAAAGTAGCTCTTTTCCCTAATCGAGTGAGTCAGGGTTGCTTGTATAAAAGCGCTGTCAGCCAAAGCTGCCAAGCCGGCAACTTCAGCTATAAGGGAAACATCAAAGGGTGGTTTTACCTGGTTGACCAGGCTGACAAGCTCACCCGGACCTATTCCATAACCAACCCTGATTCCGGCGAGGCCATATGCCTTGGAGAGGGTGCGGATAATAAAAAGGTTATTAAGGCCCCCCTTAAATAACCCGATTGAGTCGGGATTTAACGATTTATCGGTAAAATCGATATAGGCTTCATCGAGTATAATCAACACCTCTTCCGGTACCTGCCGAAAAAAAGCGGTAAGCTCCTGCGGCGGCAGGGTGTCGCCTGTGGGATTATTGGGATTGCAGAGAAATATGGCCTTGGTCTTTGACGTTATTCCGGCCAATATGTCAGGCAGATCTATACGCAGCTCCCTGACCTTTGAATAAACAACTCTGCCCCTCATTACCTGGGTAATGATTTCATATACCGGAAAGGTAACCTCCGGAATAATCACCTCATCCTCCTGGTCGATAACAGCCATTCCCAGGTTATAGATGACTCCGTCAGCCCCATTGCCCACGGTTATCTCTGCTTCTCTACAGCCGGTCAGCTCAGCCAGCTTACGCCGCAGGTCAGTGCTCACCTTGTCGGGATATATGTTCACTTTGCCCGCCAGCCCTTTAAGAGCTTCGCCGGCAAAGGGCGAAGAGCCGTGGGGGTTTTCATTAGAGGCCAGCTTGATTATATCCTTCAAACCCAGCTCTCTTTCCACTTCCTGTTTTGATTTTCCGGGAATATATTTTTTGGTTCTCAAAGCACCACTGTTGGCTAATTTCTCAATGTTTATCTTGCTCATACCGGAGCATTATAAGAACAAGGTTCAAGCTCTGCAAGCGATAGGAATGTTGCATTGACCCATTAAATGAGATGGTACGTAAAAGAATAAATACCCCAGCTGGAAGATATCTCTATATTATCTTTGACTTGAAATCCAAAGGTGTTGCCAGGCCCATTACCGGATGGGATATGAACAGAACAGAAATTCGATATTATAAAAAAAACAGGAGTAAATAGTGAATAGGAAAGAAAGGGGAAAGAGGGACTGGGCAATATATTACGATAATAAGGATATCTTCATTGTTTACCATTCTATCTGTTAGGATCATTGTACTGTTGATATATAGAGATTAGATGTTTTACATTGTAAGATATGAAGACAGCAACCCTCAATATCAGATTGGACAAGGATCTGGATGAGCTCTTGACCAAAGCAAGTCGACTTGCGGGAAGAACCCGAAGCGAGGTAGCTAGAGAAGCCATACGACGGCAACTCCGTATTAGACAGTTTGAAGCGCTTCGGAAACGGATCATGCCTTTTGCGGAAGCACGCGGCTTCTTGACGGATGAGGATGTGTTTAGTGAAATCTCATGAGGATTTTCATTCTACCTACTTAAGGCCGATGAAATTAGCGCTCTTTGAAAAGCCTGGCAATCCTCTAAAGCAGAATTAGAGCTGCCAGCAGGATAAAGGTAAATGCCATGGCCAGCTTGATCTTAAGCAGGCTCTGTTTGAAAAAGGATACGATCCGCGGTGAAGCAATGCCCGCATAAATAAGAGCGAATAAAACCAGCAGGGGCAGGATAAAACTAATATTGTAGAGCAGCAGTAACATTACCGGGTAGGAGCCGGCTCTTATTCGCACCATATAGGTGATAGTGGGCAGGTATATCTGTCCGGTACAGACCAGTTCAAAAAAGGTCACCACCACCCCGGTGGCCAGGGTACCGCCGATTATCGATGGAGTGCGCATTTTCTCCCTGATGGTTTTATGAATTCGCTTCTTTACTGCTCCCGGAAGCTGCAGGATCATTTGCGAAGCTCTGCCCTTCTTAATCAGATAAACATCATAGAGGCTAAGGCCGGCAAAGAGTAAAAGCACCCCCAGGAGAAGGTACTCCATTGCCGTCGCAATAATTGGAAATGAGGCTGCACTGCGCATTATATTTAAGAAGCCGAAACCTATTGCCAGATAGGTTACAAATACGGACAGGGCAAAGGAACCGCCAATTACCAGTATTTCGCCTTTACTGTGGCCCAGCAGCGCCAGCATGGAGAGCATAAACAGAAGAGTAGAAAAGGCGCAGGGGTTAACCCCATCGATCAATCCGGCAACAAATACAGGCAGGGGTGATAGCAGGTTTTTCATTCGGTCACCCGTGGAAGCTGTAGCTGCTTCTCCGGGTGATGACTCTGCATCTGCTGCAGACCCGCTTGCCTGAGGTTGCCGGAGGGCAATATGCTGCTCCACTGCCCCTTCAATCTTTGCCTTGATCTCTTTTGAACCCTGCAGCACTACATTGCCCAGGATCAGCACTGGAAATGCCTCGATCTCCACACCTATTGCAGTGGCAGCAGTGACCAGCTCTTCAAAAACCTCAGGCTCCAGGATATCATAGCGATTCACCGTTATCACGGCATGGACACCGTCGGACCGCATACGCCCCTCCAGTCGGGGCAACTCACCCTTAAGAAAAACTTCACACTCCCGGCAGCCCGGAGAAAAGTAATAATCAATAATTACCCAGGTATTGACCAGTTCATTCATTATTATCTCATCAATCCAGCGCTGCTTTCGCTCGCAGGGCAGACATTCCACCTTTTCTATAGTCCCCTCCCCTCCCGCAGTGACCTTTGCCACCACATAAATGACCTTTCTATCTAATTCAGAATCGCTGGATTTAATCAGGATAAATTTTTTCACTTCTCCCAGATAAT
>DRHE01000419.1 GCA_011049745.1 Spirochaetales bacterium
CGCAATTTGCCGGTAGATTCTCTTCTGTACTCCTTTGCCGAAGAGTTCCCCGGTGCCGAAGGTTCCAACCCCCTTAACGGACTCACCGGGGATGTCGCCAATAGGGAAATTCTTCTCGAAGATCTGCTGATGCTGGAAATTAACCAGGAGAATCCGGCATACTCACCATTTAAGCTGCTTTTTTCCGATTCAGAGATAGCTCAAAGAGAGGAATATTCTTCGCTGATAAATGAATTACAGGGTTTTCTTGATTCGAAAGGCCCTTTCCCTCCCTTCGACCGGAAACTTATTGAATTGCTGCGCAGTCCCGCTTTAGCTTCACCTAATTCACTTTCAGGGCAGCTTGAGTATATAAAGAATAACTGGGGAAGGTTTTTAGGAAATTACCTGTTGAGGATCTTGAAGAGCCAGGATTTTATCAGGGAAGAAGATAAAATCTATTTTGCGGCAGGCGCCGGCGCTCCAGCTCCACCGGAAGTTTACTGTTTTGACAATCTTGAGGATGACCGGGAGGCATTCAGCCTGGACCGGGAGTGGATGCCCAGGCTGGTAATGATCGCTAAAAGCGCCCTGGTCTGGCTTGATCAGCTTTCTAAAAAGTATCAACGCCCCATTAAACTGTTGAGTGATATTCCCGATGAGGAACTGGATCTTCTGTCACACTGGGGCTTCAGCGGCCTATGGCTTATCGGCATCTGGCAGCGCAGTCCCAGCTCAAAACAGATCAAGAGGCTCTGTGGAAATCCTGAGGCTGAATCTTCAGCCTATTCCCTTTATGATTACCTGATTTCAGATGCACTGGGCGGGGAAAATGGTCTTGACAATCTGAAGAGCAGGTGTCTGCTGCGGGGTATCCGCCTGGCCTGTGACATGGTGCCGAACCATACGGGACTCGATTCCAGGTGGATGCGGGAAAACCCTGATTATTTTCTGAGCCTGGATTATTCCCCCTATCCCGCCTATTCCTTTACTGGGGTTGATCTATGTTCTGATCCGGCCATCGGTCTTTTTATAGAAGATCATTACTTTGACCGAAGTGATGCAGCTGTAGTTTTCAAGCGCCTCGACAGGGGGTCCGGGGAGGTGCGTTATGTTTACCACGGTAATGACGGTACCGATATGCCCTGGAATGATACGGCACAGCTCAACTTCTTGAACCCAGGGTTAAGGGAAGAGGTTATCAGGACTATTCTTAAGACTGCCCGCAAGTTTCCCATTATTCGCTTTGACGCAGCCATGACCCTTACCCGTAAGCATTACCAGCGGCTATGGTTCCCGGAGCCGGGAAAGGGGGGAGACATACCCACCAGGGCGGAACACGGGCTTTCTGCCGCAGAGTTTGCCAGGCAGATGCCTGAGGAATTCTGGAGAGAGGTTGTCGATCGGATAAAGAGTGAGCTTCCGGATACCCTGCTTTTAGCTGAAGCCTTCTGGATGATGGAGGGCTATTTCGTGCGTACCCTGGGAATGCACCGGGTCTATAACAGCGCCTTTATGCATATGCTTAAGAATGAGAAGAATAAAGATTACCGGCAGTTGATCAAAAACACCCTGGAATTTGATCCGCAAATACTCAAACGCTACGCTAATTTCATGAATAACCCTGATGAGGAGACTGCGGTAGTCCAGTTCGGTAAAGGGGATAAATACTTCGGCATTTGCACTATGATGGCCACTCTGCCGGGATTGCCCCTGTTCGGCCATGGCCAGTTTGAGGGATTCTCTGAAAAATATGGTATGGAGTACAGTAAGGCATACCGGGCTGAGCAGGCCGACAGGGGATTGATTGAGCATCATGAAAGGGTAATTGTGCCGCTGCTGCATAAACGCTATCTCTTTTCCGAAGTTGAGCATTTCCGTCTCTATGACCTGGTCTCAAGCAGGGGTGAAGTAAATGAGAATGTCTTTGTATATTCGAATTCCTCGGACGGGGAGAAGGCGCTGGTAATCTATAATAACTCTATGACTCATGCCTCCGGCTGGATAAAAAGCTCAGTGCCCTATATTCTGAAGGGTGAGGGGGGGAAAAGCCTTCACCGGCAAGATCTGGCAGCAGCTCTCCAGATTAGAAATCAGGAAAACTATTTTTATCTCTTCAAAGAATTGACAGGCGGTTTGGAATACCTGCGCCGGGGAAGTATTCTTTATCAGGATGGCTTGTACCTTGAGCTTGGTGGCTATGAATATCAGATTTTTTTCGATTTTAAAGAGATAATGGATAATGAAGAGGATCACTACCTGGCCCTTGATAATTATCTAAAGGGCCGCGGCGTTTTATCCCTGGAACAAGCCCTAAAAAGGCTGCTCTTGCGTCCTCTGCTTGACCATTTTGAAGCTCTCTGCAGCCGTGAAATTGTCAAAAATCTTTTTGCCGTCAAGAGAGGTGAGTTATCCGCACCGGACGATTATCTCAACGAAGTCTCGGTAAAAATCACAGCTTTTCTTGGCGCTGCTAAGAGCTGCGAAGCTAAGATCTGCACTGCCAGGCCCCGCTCGGCTAAGAGCGGCGAAGCTAAAATCTGCACTGCAAAGACCTGCACAGCTCAATCCGGCAAAGCTCAATCCGGCGCAGGAGAAAACAGCACCTGGGCAGAGGGGAATGAAGTCGAGTTGGCCGCAGATGTCCGCTCGCGTCTCCAGGCTTTACTTTCACTCGAAGGTTCAACCCTGCCGCCCTATATGGAGCGGGGTTTTAGCTTTCTGGGGCAGGAAGTTCCGGATTTTGGGCAATTGTTTACCTTCCGGTACTGTTGGCTAATAGTAATGAGCCTGGCAGAGCTTTTCATACAGGAGGACTTTTCCGCATACGACCGCACCATAATTGATGAATACCTGTTGGCGCCGGCTTTAACCCCGCTGCTTAATCAGATTACAGATGATGACCGGCGATTGCCGCAACTTTTACTGTTATTAAAAATACTTATCCGTCACCGGGGATGGTGCAGGAACAAGCCGCCCGACCTGCTGCGGATATTTAAGGATCCTGAGGTGCAGGAATTCCTGCAGGCCAACCGCTATCAGAATACCCTCTGGTGCAGCAAGGAGTCGCTTGAGAGTCTTATTGCCTGGCTTGGTATTATCTGTATCCGGCGGGAGCTCGATCCTGAAAGCGGTGAATTGCTGGAAAAATACCTTGAAGCTGCGGAAAAGAGCGGCTACCGCTTTCAGGAATTACTGGACATGATGCATGAACAGCGATCTCTTCGCTCTTAAGAGGCGTCTTAAATACGCCGCGTTTACCGGCAAAAGCCAAGAAAAAAAACGGATAGAAGCGAAAGTCCCGGTAAGCTTCCTCCTTTCCCAGGGTTTTGAAAAAGCAGGGGAGTTTACATTTTTTCGTCGAAAAGTGATTGAAGAGCATGGTTTTCCGCAGAGTGCGGCAAGGCTGATACCCGGAACATATACCTGCAGGGAGTTGGTTTTTTTTGACCTGGAAACCACCGGTCTTTCAGGAGGCGCGGGTAACTACTTTTTTCTCATCGGCCTGGGTTTTCTGGAAGGTTCGTCGCTGATTGTTGAGCAGGTCTTTTTGGCTGATTACCCGGGAGAGGCCGAGTACCTGGACTATATCCGTGAACGGCTGAAAAGGGGAAAGGTCTTTGTATCTTATAACGGCAAGAGTTTTGACAGCCACCTGCTGAGAATGCGTTTCCAGATGAATGGCCGCGAATATAAGCTGGCCGAGCAGATAGATCTTCTCTATTGGGCAAGGCGGTTATGGAAAAAGACTCTCCCGGATTGCTCATTAAAGAGTGTAGAAGCGGGAGTGCTGGGCATTAATAGAGAAGATGATGTTCCGGGTTATGAGATACCGGATATATATTTTTCCTATCTACGGGCCGGAGATACCGGGCCTCTACCCCGGGTCTTTGAACATAATCTGCAGGATATTCTTTCCCTGGTTAAACTCTACATCCTGGTTGAGGATATTCTCTCGGGGCACCAATTTCCGCCTGTTACCGACAGCAGGGCCCTTGGCTGCTGGTTGTTGAAAGAATGTGATGCTACAGGTGTCAATGTTCTGAAACGTGGTTTTGCCGGGGGCGATGCAGGCTCCGGCAGGGAATTAAGCCTCTATTATAAAAGAGCTGGGCTCTGGCTATTGGCATTGCCCCTGTGGCGGGAACTTGTCGAAAATTACCGGAGTATCTCTGCTGTGGTTGAGCTGGCCAAGTATTATGAGCACCGGGAAAAAGAGCCGGAAAAGGCTTATTACTGGCTGGACAAGGTCTTTGCCTGGGATCTACCTCTTTCACCATTACTGCGCAGCGAGCTTCTAAAAAGACGGGAACGGCTAATTAGAAAATTGTCTTCATGATTATGCCACCCGGTAGATTTGACTCAATGTATAGTTTGCTCTGAGACTGTTTGACGGGTTAGAGGATATACTATCTGCGCAGGAAGCTGGAGATCAACGGTCCATGTCGGAGTATTCATCAGGGTGTCCTTTTACAGGAGTTATCTACATTGTCTGTCAGTCGCGATGGACTTAACATGGGAATTCATCAGTAGGACAAACTGTGATCATCCTTTCTTTTTAAACTTGTCCCAAAACAACAGAAATCTATTGTTTTGTCATAAGACACCATGATACATGGAATTCCCTTTAACAGCTCAAAAATAGAAGTTATCTACCTTGCTTGTGTTTCTATTAGAAATCCAGTTGGTCCATTGGGCTGATAACACCCAATTTGTTACAGCGAGCGATATGAGTGTAGATCATTGTTGTGGAGACATTGGAATGTCCAAGGAGTTTCTGGATAGTCCGGATATCATATCCGTTTTCAACAAGATGTGTGGCAAAGCTGTGGCGTAATGTATGGACACTCGCGTTTTTTGCTATTCCAGATACTCTTAAGGCCGTTTTGAAGGATTTTTGTAAAGAGCTTGTAAATATATGGTGCCTCCTGGCTATACCACTTCTGGGATCAATAGAGATTTTAGCCGATGGAAAGACCCAGAACCATACCCATTCCTTCCCCGCATTGGGATATTTTCTCTCAAGAGCCCTGGGTAGTTCGACACCGGGACAATCTTCAAAATGGTCTTCTTCATAGTATTTTCTGATATCCTGTATGTGTTTCTTCAGGGTAGCTAGGACTTTTGTTGAGAGAAGGGTC
>DRHE01000420.1 GCA_011049745.1 Spirochaetales bacterium
AAAGCCTTCCGTGACAAGGATATCCCCTCGGCCAGAGCCTTCCTGGTAAAAATATATAAAAAAGAGGGCGAGTACTGGGTCGATAAGTTCTTAAAAGAAATAGCCAGGGCGGAAAAGAAATTAGGTTATTAATTTGTATCAGCGGTTTGAGATGCCCGAAAGGGCATCTCAAGCTTATTGAATAATTTCTTTTATGATAAAAACATTAAAAACCACAGCTTTTCTCTTAGAAAAGATCGTATCTTTTCTCTGCGTGGTGATCATTGGCGCTATGACCGTAACAGTGCTGTTGGGAGTATTATTCAGATATGTCTTCTTAAATCCGCTGGGCTGGTCAGAAGAATTGGCCCGTTACCTGATGATCTGGGGTGCTTCTCTTGCTATCAGCCTGGGAGTTAAAAATAATGAGCATGTCGGTCTTACAATTCTAAGTGATAGTATCAAATCAAGATTCTTAATCTTACTTATGGACTTAATAGTCACCATACTGGTATTTGCTTTTTTGATGCTGATGATAATCTATGGCCTGCCAATGGCAATGGATGCCAGATACCAGATTTCTCTATCTCTGCCCATCAGTATGGCCATTCCCACCCTGGCTGTTCCCGTATCCATGGCAGTGGCCCTTGTTCAGCTTATACTCAAGTTCTTGATCGACATGAATGAAAAGAAAATTGATCTGAGTGAGGAAAAGACTATTGATATATAAGCGAACCGTTTAATGTTTATTTCAGTTGCCGTAATTTTTCTTACTCTCCTTGTTTTAGGGGTACCTATCGGCTTTACTATAGGAATAGCCGGTGTTGTGGGGCTCTACCTGATCACCATGGGTGTAGAGATGTTTTCAATGGCGCCCATTCAGTTTTTTTCCGGGCTGGATATGTTTACTCTGATGGCTATGCCCTTTTTTATTCTGGCCGGTGAAATAATGAACAAAACAGGAATCACTCTAAGATTGGTAAAGTTCGCCAATATACTGGTAGGACATTAGCGGGGAGGATTGGCCCATGCCAATATTCTTGCAAGTGTATTCTTTGCTGGCATGACCGGGGCAGCGGTCTCCGATACGGCGGCAATCGGTACTATGCTGATACCGGCTATGGAAGAAGATGGTTATGACCTGGATTTCGCCGCTTCAGTTACCGCCGCCTCTTCGATAATCGGTCCTACTATTCCGCCTTCCAATATGGTGGTAATTTACGGCTCGCTGATGAATGTCTCGATAGCCGGGCTCTTTGCCGCCGGATTTATGCCCGGTTTTGTACTGGCAATTCTGCTGATGATTATGGCCGCAATAATCTCAGCCCGGAGAGGTTATCCTAAGAGTAAGAAAACCAGCTTTAAGCAAAAGCTGATAGGTTTCAAGGATGCCATTATACCACTGCTTATGCCGGTTATTATTCTGGGAGGAATATTATCAGGAATATTCACCCTTACGGAAGCTGCTGCAATTGCCGTGGCCTATGCCTTTATAGTGGGTTTTTTCATATTGAGAACCCTGAAATTGAAGCATATCCCTGATATGTTTATAAGGACTGCGCGAATAACCGGCGTGGTTTTTCTGATTATCGGCACAGCTTCCATTTTAAGCTGGGTGCTTTCCTATAACCAGGTGCCGCAGATGATCGCTTCTTTTCTGCTGACGATTAGCGATAATCCTTCGATTATATTGCTGCTGATTATTCTGCTCATGCTTATTGTCGGTATGTTTATGGATATTGCCGCGGCTTTGATTATACTGGGTCCGATCCTGCATCCGATTGCTGTAGAAATGGGAGTCGCGCCAATTCATTTCGGTATAATCATGGTATTGTCTTTGAATATAGCCCTTATGACCCCGCCGGTTGGTGCCTGTCTGTTTGTGGTCTGCAGCATTACCAAGCTTAAGCTTTCCCAGATCAGCCGGGCAATCTTTCCCTTTATTATTATGGAGGTTATAGCACTTTTTATTATTGCTTTTATTCCCCAGATCTCCATGTTTCTGCCTCGACTCTTGGGCTTTTAGAACGAACTTACAAACGGAAATCAATCGAACTATTCAGTTGTTTCTATACTCTGACATAGAGCATGCCGGCCGGCAGGAGCAAATCTAGAGCTTGCAGCACTTCCCTTTTGGGAACGCCGTCAGGATTGAACCCCCTGAGTTCGTAGAACTCCTTGAGCATCAGCTTGAAGGCGGGCAGGCTTCCTTCTGTTGGCCCGCTGGTCATCGCTGTCATCAGCAGCCTGGGCAGCTGGTCCTGATCGGCACGAGCCCCAAAGAGATTGGCGAGGCCGCGTTTTAAATACCATACCCTTTTACCCAGCTTCATAATATTTTCCAGTGCATCTTGTAATCTAAAGGATTACGACAATCTACTGAATCAATTCTCCCAGTGGGCAATAAGGGAATCCTTTAGCATGTTGCGAAAGAGGGGGTAAGTGCTGCCATAGATCCCGCCCTGAAAACCTTCATTGAGATTTACTAATGAAAAAGTTTCACGGGCAAAATCGGGAATATTATTCAATAAGCCCTCTTTAAGCCTGGTAAGGATACTTTTACAGTGGGTAAAGGGGCTGATAATGAGTATCCGGTCGGGAAAAAAGATCTTGTAGAGGTTGGTAAGTGCCAGGATAATGGATTCTATGGCCCTCTCCATTAAGGGAGACTGCTCAAGGTCGCTCTCTTGAAAAAAGTCGCGGAATTCATTTTCATCTTCGGGAGTATGGGGATATGTTTTTCTTATTTCCGGAAGCAGGGCCCAGAGAGCGGCTTTTGTCTCCAGGCAGCCGGTTAACCCGCAGGTGCACTTCCGGGGGAAGGGATCATCCG
>DRHE01000421.1 GCA_011049745.1 Spirochaetales bacterium
ACCGCGTTTTCAGGTAAATGGGAAATAAAATACTCTTCAAGCCGGCGGTCGAAATCATCACCTCCGAGCTGACTGTTTCCGTCGGAGGCAAGCACTTCGATAACGCCTTCTTCGGCTATAATAAGTGAAACATCGAATGTGCCGCCACCGAGATCATAGACGAGTATTTTCTCAAGCCCATCTTCCCGGCAGCCATAGGCAAGAGCCGCGGCCGTCGGCTCGTTGATAATCCGGACCACTTCCAGTCCCGCAATCTCTCCAGCCTTTATGGTATCTTTCCTCTGGGCATCGGTAAAATAGGCCGGCACGGTAATAACCACTTTTTCCACCGGCAGACCCGCTTCCTTTTCAGCAAAGCTTTTCAGGGTTTTCAAGATCTCGGCGGATATTTCCGCCGGTGTGTACGATTTTGCACCCATGGTCAAGGTTTGACCGCTGCCCATTTTTCGTTTAATGGAAACTACCGTGTTTTCCGGGAAAGCGGCGTATTGGTTTTGGGCGCTAAATCCAGTGATAATCTTCCCGGAAGGGTCGATCCCGACTACGGAAGGTAAATATTTCCTGCCGTTCTCGAGCGTAACCACAACAGGCTTTCCATTCTTGAGATAGGAAATTTCTGACAAAGTGGTGCCCAGATCGATACCGAATATTTTATCCATATTTACTCCTAAGTTACTGTTTTTCCCTGGCGACAATTACCTTTGCAAATCTCAATACCTCTCCTTTGTAAAGCCATCCGGGTTGAATGATCTCAGTTATGGACCCCGGAATCAAATCGGATTGGTGATCCACTCCGACAGACTCATGAAGAGAGGGATCAAAGGCCATCCCGATTCCGGCTGAAGGCTTGAAATCGAAAGATACAAAGTTATTAATCAGTTTTTCATGGAAAAAAGCAATACCTTTCCTCCATTCCTCCTGGCCTGATTCTTCGACCGTGCGTTTTATCGAGTCCAGGCTGTCCAGGATGGGAATGAGCCTGGTAAAGAAGTTGCCCATCTCTTTATCGCCGGCTTCCCGATTGGAAGGTTCCCCTCCGGCGGGTTCCCGGTCCAGAAAATCATCCAGGGCTGATTCCAGAAATCCGAGTTTCTTATAGAGTTTGGATATCTTTTCCTTGGTCTCTTCATTTTGGTTGAGTATTTTTTCCAGCATTTGCAGGATACCCACCCCGGAAGCCCCCTCTTTCTTCATTTCATATGGACTGATGATAAATGGGAAGCGGGGTTTGGGTTTTCTCATTTCAGGTTCCTGATTTCATCTACGATATCATGAAAATGGTTTTGAAAATCCTCTACGTATAGATCCGATGAGGCCAGGAAAATATGAAAAATCCTCTCTTCAAAAAGAGCAATGAAATCACACTCCTCGTGCTGAACGGGCCCCAGATCTGAACCCTTGCGGAAAAGTGAGAAGTCCAGCTTTTTTCTCTGGACGCTGTCTTTCAGCAGGCCGTAGGCCTTTCTGATGGTCTTGAAGCCTTCAGGGTCCCTTTCCGGCGGTGAAAGCCTTACCTTTTGAAGGTATGCTTTTCTGATTTCTCCATAAGAGGCGGTTTCCGAAACTTCAAGGATTTCATAGGGGCTCTTTAGACTCTCTACGCTCATGGATTCCTGAACCTTCCCCTGGCTTTGACCTGCCTGGTCATTTCTTTATAAACTAAAACGTCCTCATTGTCTGCTCTCTGTACAGCATTCTGCCGGAGCTTGCCCAGGTAGTTGAGGGTTTCCTCTTTCCCCCCAATCTCATTCAGGATGAGCAGGTGAAGGAACCTGTCGTCCTCATCCGCACCATCCGACTCAATCAGTTGTAAAGAATATATCTTTGCCAGGGATGGCTTTCCATAATCAAGAAGCAATTCGGCGATATTATATACATGATAACCCAGTCGGTTAAGGCTGGAATCACACATTCTTATAATGTTTTGCGAATCATCCATTTTGGTTAAAAACTTAACGATCTTTTCAAATATAATCTCACTTGCTGTACATCCGCAGGCGATAATGCTATCGAATGCTTTGCGAGAAAAATCCATCAGGCCGTCCTCGTAAAAAGACAAGCCCAGTTGAAACTCACCCATATGATCTCTTGCTTTTTTCAGGGCCTGCTCGAATTTGTTCCAGGCTTCTTTCTTTTTACCTTTTTTCAGGAGGAAATATCCTTCCAGATACCGGAGCCGGTCGTGAAAGCCGCCGAGCTTTTTTACCTCTTTCATCAATCTTTTGGTTTCTTCAGGGTCCCGGTTCCGGAGGGGCCAGGCGGTGTGGATGTAGCAATAGGCAAGACCTTCTTTATAAAAAAAATTCTCAGGGTCTTTTTCCAGCCCCTTCCTGTAGATAGACATCAAAGAATCTAACTGTTTGTTCTTCTGCAATTCCATGATGTAGGAGAATAAGTACTCATCATTTTCCGGCTCCAGCTCGTACAGCCTCCCTGCATAGAGCAAGGCATCCCGGGAATTGTTGAGATCTCCAGAAATAGTCACCAGGGCTTCAAGAGCTTCCCGCTCATCTTTAATGAGTGTTAGAACTTCCTTGAAATACTTTTGCGCTTCTTCCGGCTGACCGTTATGGAGGAAATTTTGGGCTATATATTTGCATGCGGTTGCGTAAGCCAGGCAGATCTCCACGGGATCGGATTTCTTCGGCCTCTTCTCCTGTTTCAGTTGCCTGATCCAGATTTCATTGGCTTCCCTGTACCTGTCCATTTTTTGATACAACAGCGCCGTATTATGTAATATGGCGGGGCTCTTGTTTTTTATATCCAGAAAATAAGCCAGGGCGCTTTCCAATCGATTCGCTTCAATCTCTTTAAGGCCCAGGTTAAAGTAAAGCTCATCCCGGAGTGAATTCAGGGCGTCGGACTGAATTCCTCTTTCGCTCAAGAGCTTATCCAGATAATCAATTTCACTGTAATCTTTTTCTCGAAAAAGAGTGCGTAGGTGGATATCGATTAATTCGGGAAAAGGAGTCTGTTTGATAAGGTTCCTGATTCTTACTTTCCTTCTTTTATGGATTGCTGAGAGGGTCAGGAGGTAGGCAGCCAGAGAATCAAACCCGGGTTTATTTTGCAGAAGCTTGAGCTGGGGCTCCGGATCATTTGCAGCGGAAAAAAGCAGAAACGCCTGCCCTATATTTTTAAGCGCATTATTGTTAGTTTCAATCTGTGCTGCGTTTTTAGCGCGTTTCAGGCTTTTCCCGAAGCGTATGAGCTGGGACCTTTCAATTGCCAGGTCGCCCGGCAGCTTCCGGGGCAAAGAGAGGTTATGCTCTATAAAATGGGAAAGGAGCGACTGGTGGAAATCATCTTTTAACTCTTTCCAGAGATTCATACTGGCGGCTAATTGTCCCATCTTTGCCAGGGAAACGGCCTTAAAAAAGAGATAACGACTGATGTTGCCCGGGTCCCTGGTTATTGCTTCATCCAGATAATTCAGTGAACGCTCATAATTGCCTTCTCGATAAAGAGCGGAGGCACAGCGGAATATTAGCTCTCCCTCAATTGCGGCGCTTCGCTTCCTTGCTGTTTTATTGGTCCAGGTACGGTAGCAGGAGAGAGCCTGGAGCCATTCACCGGCTTTCCATAAGGATTTGAAAGTCTGCAAAATTTGTGCCGGCGCCTGCTGTAGGTCCGGACGGAATGACTGTTTTCGTTTAAACCGTTTTTTGGATTTTTTTGACATATAGACAGCTTAACTTACCTTTTTAGCCCTGGTTTAGTCAATTTATTTGCCGGGGATTTTTAAAATAATTTTCGTATTAAAAGCAGTGTCCAATTTTTTTCCAACATTTTCTTTTCATAACCGTATATAGTGGTAGGTGGAGATGGACAAATTGCCGGGACAGTTCAAGCTGTTTCTCGATGCGCAGGCAAATCAAAACTCACGACAGCGGCTGTTCGAAACGATTTGGACACACTATTATTCGCGACTGGCTGTGTTTATCCGGGGAATGATCAGCTCCCCAGATCACTCTATTCTACGCTCTTGTCCTGAACGTTGCTGTGGTGATACCCTTCAGGACAGGCTTGAAGAAACGGCTACATGAACAGTCTTGAAAGAACCCTTAAATCGATCCGGGGAGAATAAGTAGACCGCATTCCCGCCTCCCCCATCCTTCTGGCTCCGGCCTGTCAGCTTCTGGGAGTAAAAAAGAGGGGTTATTATAGTAAAATTTATAATTCAGAGTGAGCAGGTGGAAGAAGAATCGGAGTGGTATAGTAGGAAATCGGCCTTAAAAGTACCGAGGAAACGGGCTCGTGGGATGCAACGTACCCCCAAAGACGTTTTCTCTGTTTGTCGAGGATCCACATTGACGTCCAGAATCCTCATGTCCGAACCACAAGCGGGGTGAATGAAGTGGATCCGATGGTCTGTGGTCGCTGTGGTTAACCCATGAACAGTCAGCAATCCTCCACTTCTGGGGCCCTCAGCCGAAAGAGACAGCTTGATGGCCACATGCTGCTGCCATCTCGGTCCTCTTGTGCGATCTAACCACCGATCGTAAGGACCAACCAGCATGAAAACAGAACGGCCTATCAAGAGAGGCGTTTTTCATCTGAAGCGGACATGAAGAGATACCGCGAGCTCATGGAGGAGCAAGAGAATGGATAATACGCTCAAGCGACAGAGTTTTTTGATCTGCCCCACGAGCAGCTGAAGCGCTATGAGGAGGAGGGAGATTTCTTCGCCCGGCTGGTGTTACTCGAAGAGATGAAAAGCCTGCCCTTCGGCGCGGTCTAGGACGAGCGCTGCCGGCGAATGAACGTACCCTTGGATCGGGAAATCATTGAGTGGGTACACCACTATGAGCGGGAAGTGACCAGCAAGCGGGACTGAGAATCCTTCCTCTTTTCTGAGATGATCAATTGTATTCCGGAAACCACCTCAAAAGTGGCAGTTTTACTCCGGTATATACAGTAGCGGTGTAGAGCTCAAAGTCGGTATCTGGG
>DRHE01000422.1 GCA_011049745.1 Spirochaetales bacterium
CTGTCCAGTGCTCCTTGTGGATAACCTCGAAAAGCTTCGGTTCTGCCAGGAAGTCCAGGGGAGTAGGCCAGTACTCGAACTCTTTAATACCGCCGGATATTCGAAACCTGATCAATAAATATCAATTGGAGGATCTGCAGGGAATTCTGGCCACCCATGCCACCTTCAGCCATATCGGCGGTATTAAAGAGTTCGAGTACTGGCCTACTCCCCTGGACTTCCTGGCAGAACCGAAGCTTTTCGAGGTTATCCACAAGGAGCACTGGACAGAGGGGCTGGAACAGCTCATGTTCCATATACCCTATTACCCCGGTTCAGCTCTTTCCTTCGGCCGTTTTTCCTTGATCCCCTTTGCCGCCCGCCGCAATCGTCCGATCTTCGGCCTATCGATCCAGAATGGAAGGAAGCACATTGTCTACACCTCCAGCACGCCGAACCGCATCACCAACCACGCCCTCTGCCTCATGACCGGTGCGGACCTATTAATTGTAAACACACCGACCTTCGAACCTCCCAAGGAAGATCATATCACCCTTACCGAAGCCGTGGAGCTTAAGACTCAGGTCGAGGCAAAGCAACTGGTTTTAACCAATATCAACCACAACAACCGGCCCCACGACGAACTGGAGGTCTACACCAATCAGTTTCCCGGTGTTACCGTTGCCTATGACGGCATGGATCTGGAGGTCTGACCCGGAGGTCTGACCCGGAGGTCTGATGGATGCGCATTCGTTTCTTGGGCACCGGAGGCGCCGAGGGTATCCCGGCTATGGGATGCGGGTGCGCCCACTGTACCCGGGCCAGGCAGGAAGGCGGCCGTTTGCTACGAAGGCGCAGCGCCGTACTCTTTTCACTAGTAATTTCTTAGGTTTTCAGAACCGGCACATCACTACGGTTCGTAGATGGATATCACGGGTAAAAATTGACGGTAACATTCACGATCAGAAACGAGATGGTCGTCCTTCAGCCTATTCGGAGAAAATCAAGCTCAAGACTATTGCTTTCTATTGCCAGGTTTCTCCTTTGCCGGATTGGGGCACCTGGTCATTCAGATGGGCCGAGAAGTATCTGAAAGAGCACAGTGAGTCATCTGCTGCTCTCTAAAGTCATGCTACCATCAAAGGCACCCTCAAGAGCCATGCTCTCCGTCCTCATTTGCATAAATATTTTTTAGCCATAACCGATCCTGATTTTTTCCCGAAAATGGACCACATTACTGACCTTTACCTTAGGCCGCCGGAGTAGTTTTTCAACCTTGACGAATGCACAGGTCTTCAAGCTAAAAATCCTTTGGCTCCTAATTTAACGGCCGCACCTAACAAGCCAAGATATGAAGATCCTTCATACAGACGCAATGGTACTGTAGACCTTTTGGCATTTCTCAACCCAAAAACAATTGGTTCTTTCATTATTAGATATTCCTGTAGATTATTATCTGACGCATCAGCAGAGTTGAAAAAATTAATAAAAAGTGCGATTTTTATGTGCGGAAAATAGGATACAGGGGCGCTTCTTTTGGTAAAGAGCAAGCCTTATAAAGGTATTTCAGAATTGTACTCGATTTTTTCCTGTTCTGGGATTATAATTTATTAATAGAGACGCCTATGCTTATTAATTTAACTTGAAACAGTGTAGAGATGATTAGTTTTGTATCCACGTTTCCGCCAATCATATGCGGGATTGGCACTTATACAAAATACATAACTGACCATCTCTCGAGCTACCAGTGGAAGGTTGTTTCTTTTAGATTAGATGATCGTTTTTTCTCTGTTGCAGACCTATCTCCCCCGTACTCTGATCGGGTGAACTACTGCCTTTCCTATCCATACTGTCCCTTTGACACCGAGGAGGTAGGAGATTTTCTATGGTTCCAGCATTCTTTTGGAATATGGGAAGATAGGAACGGTTATTTCCTGGATTTGATTGAAGAGGCAAAGAAGAGAAAAATGAGAGTCTGCGTCAGCTTTCACACAGTTCACTTTCAATCAGAGGAAACGCCTTCAGGAATCACTGAGAGAGAATCAAAGATTCTCAGCAAGACCCTTCCCCTGGTCGATTTTCTCACCGTGTTCACAGATGGTGCGTATCAAGCCGTAGTTGGAGCATTTCCGAAGTACCGGGCAAGGGTGATCGTCCTAAGACACGGTGTTCATCTCTATCCTGAAATCAGCGTGTCTGATGCAAGGAGAGAATTGCTTGCATATTTGATAAATCGAGCAGGGATTGCTCCATCTAAGAAGAAGGAGCTCTGCAAATCGGAGAGCCGCTTTTATTCTCAAAATACGATCCTATTGGGAAACTATGGGTTTATCAACTCGATGAAAAACCCCCTGGATTTATATACACTGGGGGATCGTATTCAGGAGATGCTTCCACACCACAGGGTAATAACGATGTTTATGGGAGTCATCCAGAATGAGAGAGAGAAGAACAAAGAGGAGAGCCGCGCGGTATTAGAACAATTAAAATCAATTCACAATGGGAGAGAGAAACTCTTTTTCGAAGAGTATATTCCTGAAAGGTTAGTGCCTCAGGCCTTTGGGGCCTTGGATTTTACTGTGTTCTGGTCCAAAGCTCAGACGCAATCCGGGAGAATGGCTCACGCACAGGGCACTGGGACCTGTGTGGTTGGCATCGATTGGGAAGGGATAGGTGAGACATGTAGGCTATCCGGTTTACCGGCCGGCAAAACTCTGGAGGAGCTGGCTGAAATAATAGCAGGGTTGGTATTGGATCCTGAACGTAAGGAGGCAACACGGGCGCTCAGTCGGGAGTATGCTCTCCGGCACTCATTTGCCCGTCAGGCGCAGAAGCACCTGTTGGTTGAGCAGGCCTTGAAAAGAGGAGCAGAGCTTCCCTCTCTGAATGGCAGAAACAATCAGCGATGAGCTGCTGTACATTGAATGCGGCTGAAGAGCCCAGGGGAGATAATGTGAGGAACAATAGGGTAGGCACTGGCTCAAAGCGCTACAAAATGAAGATAGACTAGGAGGTTATATGTCAGATAATAGTATCGGCACACTTGAATCAAGTCCTGTGATTAAACGCTATCCGCATAATCCAGTTTTGTCAGCAAAAGATGTTCCCTATTCTTCTGCTTTGGTTTTTAACGCTGGAGCAACGAAGTACAATGGAAAATATATAATGTGTTTCCGCAATGATTATGGGTCCTTAGAGGAACAGCGTATTGAGGGAACCAACATAGGTGTGGCCTTTAGTGATGATGGTATCCATTGGGAGGTAAGACCCGAGCCATGCTTTACTCTTCGCGTTGATGAGATTATCCACGTTTACGATCCTCGTCTCATAGTTATTGAAGACAAATGCTATATGTGCTTTGCCATGGATACGCTACATGGGGTGAGAGGTTGTATCGCGGTTACCGACGATTTCGAGAGATTCGAGCTGCTGCACATGACATTGCCTGATAACCGTAATCTGGTGTTGTTCCCTGAAAAGGTGAATGGCAAATATGTTCGGCTCGAACGCCCTTTTCCGGCCTACAGCCGAGGGGTTGACCGATTTGATATCTGGATATCCGATTCTCCGGATCTGATCCACTGGGGAAACTCCTATCTTGTTCTTGCTGTAGAGGATGTTCCATTTGCCAACAACAAGATCGGCCCTGGTGCTCCCCCGGTCAGAACTCCAAAGGGGTGGCTTACCGTATTTCATTCTGTCGACGAAGACCCAGCTCGTGGGAAGGACGGGTGGGAAAAAAGCTGGAAAAAACGGTATACGGCAGGAGTTATGCTTCTGGATTCGGAAAATCCGTCGAGAGTTGTTGGGCTTTATAAAGAACCTCTTATGGTCCCTGAAGTAAAATATGAGGTTGAAGGTGGTTACAGAAACAAGGTCGTGTTTCCTACCGGGATGATACTGGAGGAATCGGGTGAGGTAAAGATCTATTATGGGGCAGCTGATACTGTGATAGGCCTTGCAACAGCCCATGTCGATGATCTTTTGAATCTATGTCTGCAGAAGCCTTAGGGCATATTCTGAAAAGCCCGGCTGCCCTGAAAGTTATCCATGCACAAACAAATGGTATTGATTCAGACAAATTTTCACCGCATTCTCTTCAAGTATGGGGAATAAGCTATTGGGATTTTCACCATCGAAGAATAAAAAATGGGCTTTGTCTACCCACTGGTGAAAGATGCTCGAAAGATGCTTTTCAACCAACCTTAACAGAGCCTACATAATGAGGAAAGGGGCGGCAGAAGAACGGCCTATCTAAATTGAATAATTGGGGTATGCCATTGACTCCGGTAGACACAAGTTGACCCGTCCCGGCTATTACTGTAGCATTGATGAAACCTTGCTTAACCATCGAGGAGTAATGCTGTTATGCCAGAAAAAAAACAAAGGTTTCCAACTATGTAGGCGAGGTAATAAGCAATGTTGTTTTCTTGGTGCTGCTCAATTTGCTGCCTCGCTGGAACCTCTCCGTGCTTACCGACCGCTACACCGAGGTGCTTTGGGCCATCAATCTATCCATAGCCGTTAGAATCGCCGGCAATTTCATCCTCATTTTTATTCACCCTCGTTTTCTGCACCACATCTTTAACGCTGCTTTTTCATTGGTCAGCATCATCCCCATCGCTGTGCTCATCTCCATCTTTCCTTTCTCTTTCAGTGCCGTCACCGGTCCCTGGCTGGATAAACTGCTAAAGATCGCCCTATTTATTGCCCTGGCAGGCACAATCATCTCCGTAATAGTCCATCTGGTTAAATTCCTGGGTAGAACCTTTCGACCCGGCGATTAGAGGTTAGGGGCATGGCCTCCCGTAAGTATCCGGGCTCCACACCATGGCTTCTGTTTTTTCTTCTGCTCTCTGCCGGGCTTGCTTGGGTTGATTCGGCCGCGGCCGATGCGGCCGGCCGGGCTGATAACCTTTACACTAAGGGTTCGAAAGCCTACGAAGCCGGGGGTTATGTCCAGGCTGCAAAGTATTTCCTGCAAGCAGCCGACCTGGACTCGAAGGCGGGCCTTCCCCGCCGTCTGGACCTGGCCTATGACTACAAGTCTCTCGGACTATGCTACGAAGCACTCACCCAAACCCAGGCCGCCCTCGATGCTTACGTACAGTCCCAGGATATCTTCCGGGAGCTGGGGGAAGTGCAGGAAGCAGCACAGGTGCTGAACCTGATCGGCCTGCAGTGGTTTCAGCAGGGGCAGTACCCAACAGCTGCAGAGTATTTTCGGGAGTACCTAAAAGCCGCTCGAAAGGTCGAGGCAGCGGACGAGGTTGTCCAGGCCCTCAACAATCTGGGCACCCTCTTTCTGAATCGCCGGGACTACATGACGGCTGCCAGGTACTTTCTCGAATCGATCGCTATATAAGGAGGAACTGCGGCTTACCGCCTCGGGTGAGACCCGGCGGGATTTTCTGTCCTCCTGGATCTCTACCGACCGCTGGCTGCTCAGCAAGCCCTTCCCCAGCCGGCGGCAGGCCGACCCCCGGCAAAGCGACCCCCGGCAAAGCGAAGACGGTTACCTGACCATGCGGGAAATATCCCAACTCGAGCTGGCCGCGGATTTTGTCAATTTGTCCGCCTGCGAAACCGGTCTGGGCAAGATCTACAGCGGCGAAGGGGTAGTCGGTCTTACACAGGCTTTCCTCGTTGCCGGGGCTAATGGGCTTTCCGTCTCGCTC
>DRHE01000423.1 GCA_011049745.1 Spirochaetales bacterium
AGATGTGTATAAGAGACAGGGTATGCTACCACCAGGCCGGCATAGGAGTAGATCTGGAAGCCGGGATAGAGGTCTATATGCAGTAAGCGGATAAATAATAAGGTTATCACACCATTGGCGCCCAGTATGATAATAAATGCGAAGGCAAGAGGCGCACCGGCAAAGTTTGTTGTCACAGTGGCCAGGGCTTCAAAGAGCTCGCACAGCCGCTTTGAGCGTATCCGCAGCATATAATAACCAATAAAGGTTCCCAGGATCCTACCCAGGAGCGCGGTGACAAATGAAAGACGGATACTATTCCAGAAGGAATTGAAATAGACAGCCTGGCTCAAGCTTGAATAATTGGCCAGGGTGAAGCTGCCATTACCGTCGAAAAAGCTGTCTTTTATCAGAATCATAATCGGAATGATTTCAAAAGCCAGGCAGAAAATAAAAAAAGGAAGTATACCCAAAATCGCAGCAAGACGCACAGAGCTCAGGCGCATTCGTTTTTGTTTTTTTTGCACGAAAAAAACTCTCCTTTTCCATTTATAGAACGTTACTATAACAATATCAAAGAACTTTGTCAATAGCCTATTTAAAGAACTTTTTATAAGTTAGACCGGCTGATCAGCCGGAACGGTGTGCAATCCCAGCAGGGGGCCGCGATCGGTTGACAGGAAAAACTAAATAATCTAAGTTTTTAGAAAAATAGCACCGCATTTACGAGTTATGTTACAGGCGCCAAAGGCCATCCAGACTCATCTGGGTGGTCTTTTTTTATTATATTAAATTGGGCAAAGGAGTGTTACTATGGCGGTTAGATTGGGAATTCTCCTGGTATACTTGCTAATCACCTTGATCATCGGCCTGATCTTTCGGAAAAAAGCTATGACAAACAGGGTGGAATTCTTCCTGGCCGGTAGGAAGCTGTCCAAAACCCTCCTTTTTTTTACCTTAGCAGCAACCAATTTCAGCGCCTTTACCATCTTCGGCCTGTCGGGAGCCGGATACCGTATAGGTTATGCTTTTTATCCGGTTATGGGGTTTGGCACCGGCTTCATGGCGCTCAGCTTTTATCTTATTGGCAGCAAAGTGCTTATACTGTCGAAAAAACGCAACTACATTACCCCTTCAGATTACATTGCGGATCGTTACAACTCCCCATTATTGAAAAAACTCTTTTCTTTAATTATGCTCCTCTTCACCCTTCCCTATATTGCAATACAGACGGTTGCCAGCGGAAAATCACTACACTCTCTTATCGGCCTGCCATACCTGACGGGCGCCATGCTTATTTCCGGTTTCATTATTCTCTATGTGGTCCTGGGAGGTATGCGTTCAATTGCCTGGACGGATCTGATCCAGGGTTTGATGCTGGTGCTTTTTACTCTGGCTTCATTCCTGATTATCTCCGGAAAGCTCGGCGGCTTTACAGCAGTTCACCGGGAGATAAGCAGCAAGTATCCATCCCTTTTATCCCGGCCCGGCCTTGATGGTTCTATGACTATCGGGGTCTGGATAAGCTACCTTGTTCTGTGGTTCTTTGCCGACCCCATGTTCCCGCAACTCTTTCAACGCTTTATGGCAGCCAGGGACGAGAAGACCCTGAATGCTTCCATAGTTTTTTACCCGATCATAACCACCTTTCTCTTCTTTCTTACCGTATCAATCGGTGTAATGGGACGGCTCGTTTTTCCCGATTTACCGGCCAGCCAATCGGACACCATCTTCCCCCTTTTACTCCAGAAATATACAGGAGTATTCTTAAGCACCCTGCTGCTTACCGGCAGTATTGCCGCACTGATGTCTACCATGGACTCACAGCTGCTCACCCTGACTTCTATAGTCACAGTGGATTTTATGAAATCAAAAAAACCGGGTGTTTTTTGGGAGAAGCTCACTATTGTGGTTATTGGGATTTTAGGTTTTCTACTGGCCGTCAAACCGCCTCAAACCATACTCGGCTTTATCAACAAAACCACTTTCAATGGTTTAAGTGTTCTGGCACCAACAGTGATCGGAGGTTTATACTGGAAACGCGCAAACAGATATGCCGCAATTGCCAGTATTCTCACCGGGCAGGTCCTGGTGGTTTGCTTCTATTGCGGCTGGCTTCGGGTAACCGGTATGCTGCCCGTGATCCCAATTCTATTAGCTACTATTGCTGTTTTTATTATTGTCAGTCTATCAACTCATGCCGACGGGGAGAACCTGGAAATTGTATTTCCCATTGATCGACGTTTCCTTAAGTGGGGGCCTATTTTTCTTGTCCTCTTCCTTCTCGGTATCGACTTTTGGGCCTGGAACAGAACACCGCTTCTTGTTGCCGGTCTGCCCCTGTGGATCTGGTACTACATCACTCTGGGGATCCTTTTGTCCCTGGCCTTCAGGCTCTTTCTTTCAGGCTTCTCCTCTAAAAAACCAGGGGAAACCTGAGAACGGCTTATCAGTAAAAAACGACAGCCTGCAGGCCGGTGAATAGTGACTCAAAGAGTCTTTTCTTTACCGGTAGATTCCACTGTAGTTGGAAACATAATTGATAAAATCATAAGCATGTGATATTATAGAGGGTATAGATAATTGAAGATTAAGTATCGGAGCCTGGAATTGAAATACAATCCTGCACCCTGCCGCACCCTGGTGTTGATCCTCATAATGCTATCAGGAGTTCTCCATTCCTTTGCCCAGTCTGCTGAAGTGGATTATAACACCTACTACCAGTTCCCCCTATCCCTGGGCATTGAATATCAGAGTCTCAAGCCCTTTGGCGGGGAGAGCAGGGAGATTGACATTACGGCTTCCTATAATCAGGAAATTTTTACAACCGAAGGCATCACTCCCCTAACCGGTGAGATTATCGCGGATTACATTTCCAGGAATAAAGCAGCCAACCAGCGTTTTTCTGTTTCCTACGACCTGCATGATAAGACCGCCCTGTCCTGGGATGACGACCGTAAGGTAGCCGCTTTTATTACGCCTGCGGACAGCGCCCTGCGAAATTATTCGAGCTATATCCGCCAAACAAGTAAAAATGAGGTGATCTCCGGCTTGAGTGAGGCTCTGCAAACAGGCATGCAGGTTTACAGCGCCCTGACGGAGATCGGTGTTCTCTACCAGGTAGACCCCACCTCACCCTTTACCGCGGCTCAAAGCAACCCTTTAATAGTAGATTCCATCAGCCTGCCGCGGGATACCCTTAAAAGGGCAACCGGCGACTGCGACGATCTCACCGTTCTCTATACTTCGATTCTGGAAACAGTGGGCATAGAAACCGCCTTTATCACAGTGCCCGGTCATATCTATGCCGCCTTCAACACCAGGGTCCCCTCGCGCAGCTATAAAAGTGTTCATCCGGATCGCAATATGACCCTAAACATTAACGGTGAGCTCTGGATTCCCGTTGAAATCACCATGATCGGTAACGATGATTTTCTATCTGCCTGGAGAAAGGGCGCAGTACGGCAGTAAAGCAGCAATCGTAGCTGATTTTAAAAGAGACAGAGAGAAACTGGTAGACTCCGTGCTTGAGGATTACCTGACTACTGCCCGTGAAAGCGGGGAAAAGAGGCATTACAACCGGCTGGGGGTGGCCAGCGCCCAATTCGGACGCTATTCCCAGGCAGAAAAGGCCTTCAACACCGCTCTCTCCCTGGACAGGAACTATCTAGATCCCCGTATCAACCTGGGAAATGTTTATTATCTGAGACAGGAGTTTCAGCAGGCATTGAAGTATTATCATGGCGCTGAGGATATCCTCTTAGATGGCGGGCGTAAAAACTCTTCCTTATATTTTACGGTTCTGCTCAATATCTCCAAGACCTACTATGAGCTGGAGAACTATGACAAAGCAACAGAGTATTACGAAACCCTGGTTGAAGATGAGCTCTCACCGGTAATCATGCTGACTGAACCGCAGAATTACGGCCAATATAAGTCAACAATAACCATGTCAGGGGTGGTTGAGGATTCTTCAACTACGCCGGGTGATAACCAGGGAAGGGTCAGCACTCTATCCTATGAAGTTCAGGGCCACTACCTGCTCTCAGGGGAGATCCCCTTTGCTGCAGACGGCCAATTCGGCCCGGTGGATATTGATGCAACCGGACTTTCCGGCCGTGAGGTAATAGTTATCTCGGCAGAGGACTGGAATGGCAACATTTCAGAAGAGGAGATAATTCTCGATGAGGATACCAGCGGTCCCATGATAGATATTCCGGATAACTACTCTCAATATACAAATCAGGTGACTATCAGTGGAACTATCGCTAATTCACAGAGTGACTCCACAATCACCGAAGTGAGATCAATAACCTGGGAAGTAATCTCTGATCCCACATTAACGGAAACACTGACTTTTGATGTAAGCGGCGATGGCACCTTCACCGCTACACCGCCGCCTGCAGCCACCATCAAATATTACGCCCCGAATGACTTCGATTTTACGGTAAACACAGTTCTTCTGAAAGACACACAGTATATTAAAGTTACGGCGGAAGACTGGAATGGTCACACAACTGATATTCTTCGCACCATAACTGACGGCAAGACCGGGCCATATATTGAGGTTTCATCACCTAATAACGGCGAGTCCTACCACAGTACCGTTACCATTACCGGCATTGTGCAGAATGGTCAGAGTGACACGGGGCGGGACAGTGTGGAGTTTCTAACCTGCGCTCTCTTTGCCAGCGGCGGGGACGAGGGTACTATTACCTTTACCGATCCTTTGGCGCCAACCTTCGCCCCTGATGATGGAACAATAACTTTCAATATCTTTACAAATGCATTTTCCATAACCCTCTCCACGACCACTCCTGTAACAATCAACGATGATTACCTGCGGATAAGTATCTGGGCGGAAGACAAAACAGGAAAGACCACAACAAAGACAATAGACCTGGTTAAAAGCGGCGGTCCCTCCTTGAGCATCAACTCACCTGTGCCGTATACCACCACGGTAAGTATAACCGGAACGGTAAAGAGCTGGGACGGAGCCCTCAATGCCGCCGAAATTGACACTCTAACCTATTCCCTGGGAGCGGTGGTGGATCAACCCTTAGCATTTGACGCTGCCGGGAATATCGCCGCCTCCCTGACCACCAGTACGCTTTCAGGCGACCAGACTCTGACTATTAAGGCAACTGATGATGACGGTAACTTATCACAGGTTTCATTCAGCCTTACCGACGGAATAGACCCGCAGCTTGTGATAACTGCGCCTGTTGACAATGATTCATATGACATGAGTGTAAATATTACAGCCACGGTAAGAAGCAATCCCGGCATTACCGGGGTTTGCGATATCGACAGTGTATCCTACCAGATCGGTATTATTCAGGGTACATTGACCTACAACACCTCCGGAGTGATCAATGAAACAATCGACTTAAACAGCCTTTCCGGTACTCAAACCCTGACCATTACGGCCGAGGATAAGAAAACGCCCACCCCGAATGAGTCCGAAGTCTCGGTGGAACTTGAAAAGTAGAGGTTGCATGGCGCAGTGATTAGACACCCTAACCTCCTGCATCTGTCTGTTCCGGTGTTCCTCACTCTTGCCTTATTTCTTTCCTGCTCCCCGGCAGGGAAAAAGGCCGCTCCGGAAGGGCAAGCCACTGCTGCTGAGGTTCCCAAGGCGGAACCAGCCGCCCCAACTGCAGTGAGCAGAAGCGGCCTCACCTCTAAGAAATCACGGCTGCTTCGCTATCATAGCCCGCCCCCCATTTTATCCGTTGTTCCCGCTGCTGAAAAAAAGGATCATAAACCAGCCCCGGAAGTTCAACCTGAGGACGACCCCCTGGGGCCTTTGATCTCTATTGTCTCCCCGGAGGACAATGCTTTTTATAAATCGCAGGTGACTGTTGTCGGCAGGCTGGGCAACTCCCGGCAGGATCCTGACTCCGCGGATGAGGTGGCCCTGCTTTCCTATTCCTTAAGTTCCGACCCTTCACGTTCAGGAGAAATTGAGTTCGACACCAAGAACGGCACCTTCAGCCTTGATTTTTCCACCGGCGGCTTAAGGGGCAGGCAGAGTCTGGAGTTCACGGCTCAGCACCGTAATAGACAGAATTCATATTTTACTCTTACCCTGCAGGACGGTAATGTACAGCCGCAGCTGACCATTCTTACGCCCAAAGAACAGAGCCAATACGGCGTCTGGGTAAAGGTGAGCGGCCTCCTTACTGAAACTTCCGGGCGTACCACCGCGGATGCGGAAACAATTAAGAGCCTTACCTACCTGGTTTCCTCTTCACAGCTTTTCGATGCGGAGTCTGAAATTAAAGGCGAACTTCCCCTGAACGCAGATGGTACTTTTAGCTTTATTTTCCCCGGCCGGGACTTAAGCGGTCCGCAAACAGTAACCGTAACGGCCGAAGCCTGGAACGGCAATCATGCCAAAAAAGCCATTACACTGCAGAAGGGAGAGAGCGATATACCATCTTTTTCCGTAATACCCGGAGATCAACAGGCCACCATGGTTTGGGACCCCATACCTCTGGATGCTCTTTATTCCATCTACCACACTTCGGGCAGCTCCTCTTCTGCGGAAGCTGAGGCAGAAGCTGAGCTGGAGCTCGGGCAATATCAGCCGCCTGTCATAGTGAAGGGTCTCAATAACGGCCAGCTCTACACCTTTCGCCTCAAAGCCAGGATCCCTGCCACGGGAGATGAGTACTGGTCAAACTACAGGAAAAGCATCCCCCTCTCCCCCATAACACTTAAACCTGTGGTAAAGGGCGACTATGAGAGGATCATCATATCCTGGAAGAAAATCCCGGGCAGCAGTGAATATGAGGTCTGGAGGTCGATTGATGATCAGGATGATTACCGGAATATTAGCGGCGTAATCCCGGATACTGTTTTTCGCGACACTGAAGTGCAGTATGGCAGGGAATACTACTATAGAATTAAACCAGCCCTCCCCGGCAGCCTGGCCAGCAGCTCCAACCGGGCCCGGACCCTGGCCTTTCCGGTGCAGAAACTGGTAACCGGCGCTATCAGCAGGGAGGTAATCTCGCCCGTCAATATTACGGTGAAAGGCGATTATGCATTTGTAGCCGCAGGTCCTCAGGGTTTGCAGATTGTAGATATCGCCGATCCTGCTAAAC
>DRHE01000424.1 GCA_011049745.1 Spirochaetales bacterium
AAGCAGAAGAGTACCTGACTGCTTTTAAGAACAATATATGCAATGATCTGAACACCCCCAGGGCGCTGGCCGATTTCTGGGGTCTTTTGAAAGATAATGGCATCCAGGCGGCGGAAAAACTTAAAATCCTCTATGAAATGGATAAAGTTCTGGGGCTTGATATCGCTAAGTTTAAGTTGCAGGATGAGGAAATCGATGAGCAGATCAAAATGCTTATCAAAGAGAGAGAGCTGGCCAGAGCCGGGAAAGATTTCCGGAGAGCAGATAAAATAAGAGCGGAGTTGAACGAGCGGGGAATAATGTTAAGGGACACACCCTCCGGAACGGGGTGGCGCAAGAAGCAGGCAGGGTGAAAATCGATCAGGGGCTTTTCGAAGAAGCATATGAAACCCTTTACCCTCTAATCCACAAACTATCCTATCATATTACCGGAGATGTTGAGCAGGCTGAGGATCTCTGCCATGAAGCCTTTATTAAATATTTTGAGAGAAAAAAACCGCTGCCGGATATTAATCAAACCAAATACTGGCTGATCCGCGTGGTTAAGAATATTTCCCTTAATTATGAGAAAAAAAAATTCAGGCAAAGGAAAGCCATTGAGAAACTCAAAAGGAGCGCCCCCCTCACAGCTGATTCCGCTGAGCATGAATACATTAAGAAAGAAACAATAAGCCGTATTCAGCGGGCTTTAGATAAAATTCCGTATCGTTTACGCATGGCAGTTGTTTTAAAGGAGTACGCGGGCTTGAACTATAAAGAGATTGGTGCCATACTTGGTATCAGTGAGGGAAATGTCAAGATCAGGATCTTCAGGGCGCGCCAGCGCTTGGCGCAAATACTCAAAGAGGAAACAGAGCATGTGTCCTGGCGGTGAAACTCTTTCCGCATACCTGGATAACGAGGTAGAGGGTCCATGGAAGAAAGTAATTGAAGAGCATTTAACTCTCTGTCTTTCCTGTAAGCATAAAATCGATGAAATGATCTTTACCAGGGAGCAGCTTGCTCTAGAATCTGCTCCTGATTTTCGCGCCTCCCAGGAAAGAGGCCGCTCCTACCTGGCCGGACTCAATAGCATAGAGCAGGTCTCCTTCTGGAGAAGGCGGGTCGCACTCCCCCTGCCTGCGGCTGCAGCGGCGGTTCTGCTGCTGATAATTTTGGGCTTTTCCACCCTGCTTCTGTCACTGCATACTGATTACCGCTTTATGAGCATTCGCACCCAGCCTTCAGGGAGTTCGGAAGTATTGGTTACAGCTCCCATTGATGATCTGGAACGTATTCTGAAGTCCCTGGAGCTGAACAGCAGCAGACAGGAAATTATTATTCAGCTCCCTAAAGAGTTAAATTTTTTTGTGGTCGGCGAAGCGGAGATGTTCCGGGCAGCGGAGTATAAGCGGAATAAAGTATGGTAAAGCGTATTTCCGTCCTGATTTTATTAGTCATGGCTATTTTTAGAGGCAATGCCCAGGAGATCGAACTGGAGGAAGCTCTCCGCCCGATTTTGGATGAGGCTTTGCAGTTGAATATTATTGCCAGAGTGCTCCCTTTGGGTACAGAGCAGGAATGGAACATGCGGAGCAGTAAATTGACAATTCCCGGAAGATCGATAGCGGTTAAATTACTTGGAGAAAATATCCGCATTTTTGTTGTGCTCACTCCCTACTGGCAGGAGAACGGCAAGCTGCTGCTGGTGGCCCAGGGAGAGGTTCTGATCTCGGAAATGGCCGAGAGTGAAGTAAAATATCTAAGCACCGTAAAGAGTATTCCCATTTCTCTGGGTGAAAAGGTCCTGTTTTTCCCCCTGGGTGTTTCTCGAGAATTACGTAAAAGCTTTAATATCGAGCTGGAGATTGAGATCCTTTCATATAAGGATCTGCTGGAGAAATCAGCCGATTAAATGAAAGTGAAAGACAAATTCTCTAAAAAAACCGTTGGCAGGCAGGAATTTATTCTAGTAGGTGCGTTTTTGCTGCTTATCTCCATTCTATTATTGAGTTCACGGGTAACGGGGAGGCCGCCGCTAATAGAGGCCATTACTCCGAAAATCGGCGTTCCCGGAGAAGTGATGGTGATAAAGGGGAAGTATTTCGGGGAGAGCCGTAACGGCGGTGAGGTAAGAATAGCAAGTTACTCTCCGGTTTCTTCCAGCTACCTAGAATGGACGGATTCGACTATCAGCTTGAGGATTCCTGAAGAGGTTAACTCAGGATTGGTTATGGTTGTCACCAGGAACGGCAAGAGCAGGAGATTTCTATTTACCAACCGTAAACAAATTCCCAGGCTGCTCTCGGGACCGAGAAAAGCAGGGGAACCTTATATACGTGCTTTGAGCCTGGCCAGGGGAGAGATTGGTAATCTTCAAATCGTGGAAGGTATGAATTTCGGGCTGAACAGAGGCGATTCCAGGGTTTTTTTCACCTGGATCTCGGGTGATGAGCTGAGCGCTTACCGCCAGGAAGAGTTGGCAACCCTGGTACCCGCCTGGGACTATGATCAGGACTATGAAGATTGGAGCGATCATGAGATCACGGTGCGGGTGCCTGACGGCGCTTCATCCGGTCAGCTTTTAGTGATCACTGATAAGGGTAAAAGCAATGCCCTTTATTTTGAGGTGGAGGGTGAATCGGGAACCAAACTTTTTCCCGGAAAGCGGACCTATCATCTGAAGTATAGTGTTGAAATAGATAATATTGTCAGTGAAGCGGAAAATGGTCTTTACCTGTGGCTCCCCCAGGTGATCGAGTCACCGGAGCAGCGGGAAATACAATTGGTAGCCCAGGAACCTGAAGCTCTTTTTGACCAGGTAAACACGACCAGGCTTTTTCTATTAAGCGAACTGGAGAGCGGACGCAGTTACCGGGTCGTTCAGGATATCATGTTTGACCGTTATTCCGTAGTCACTAAGATCAATACGGACAATCTTTCCCGAAGCTATGACATGAGCCGGCGGCTCTATAAAAAGTATACGGCCCCGGATATGTTAGTGCCTTCGGCGAATGAACGAATAATTAAGCTAAGCAGGGCGATAATCGGAAAAATAAGAACCCCCTATTACCAGGCGCGGGCTATTTACCGCTGGGTTCTATCGCGCTTATCTTTTATTGAAAATCCGGAGGAGAGGGATGTCATTAAAGCCATCGATAGTAAAGAGGGTGATTCCTATATCTATTCAATGCTCTTCTGCGCTTTAAGCCGGAGTGCCGGTATCCCCACCAGGCCGGTGGCAGGCTATATTGTTGCCAGAAACCGTAAAAGCAGCAAGCATTATTGGGCGGAGTGCTATATTGAAAATATCGGCTGGCTGCCGGTGGACCCGCTTTTAGGTGATCAATCAAAAGACCAGAATTTTGAGCTGCCGGTAGACCTTGCGGAAAGAGTATCCCCGCGTGAATATTATTTCGGTAATCTAGATTTCGCCCATATAGCCTTTGCCAAAGGGCTGGTTAATCTTAAACAGATGAAAGTAGACGGCAGAGCGGTCTATCGGCCCGATGTGGCCAGTCTACAGAACCTGCATGAAGAAGCAACAGGAAACCTGCACAGCTACAGTTCAAATTGGTCGGATATTTATATTCAGGGGATTTATTAAGAAAATCTACTTCCTCTGTCTGGCTTTCTGGATTCTTTCCATTTTACGGTGATACTCAGCCTGTTTTTTGATCTCTTCACTATCTGAAACAAAGATGTGATCATCAACTATCTTGAATTTTTTATTGTCGAAAAGCTTGCGTGTCAGGGCGTTGCCCTGGTCGGCAGGCAGACCTACCATATTGATCAGTACCTTCGGGCCGAATTCAAAGGTATAAGGAGTGCCTTTGACGGCCTGAACCCGGTTTTTTTCCAACTCCAGCCATAACCGGTCATATAATCTCCCCAGCGGATTTGCCATAACCGTGTTGGAAAGTTGCCGGTAGATCATCCAGATACGTTCAGCCAACAGTGTGGTAAGACGGGTAATTAACTGGGGCTGACTCTGTACCATGCGGGCGAAATTGGCGCGGTTAACAGCCATCACATGAACGTCTTCATGAGCGATTACCGTGGCAGCCCGCGGTTTATTCTCCAGCAGTGCCATCTCACCGAATATGTCACCGCCTTTAAGTATAGCCAGGAGCACTTCATTATCCTCTACTATCTTGGTAATCTTCACACTGCCTTTCTGAATAATAAAGAGCTCGTCCCCCGGCTCACCCTCACTGCAGATCATGGTGTTCTTGGGATAAACGCGGTTGAATTCAGCCTTACTCTTATCAAGATAGACAGCCCTGGCATAGGGGTGTATTTTGGCCATTCTTTCTTTGGCAATATTTACCTGCGCGCCCTGCGGACAGTACTGAATATAACGGTAGTAGGCGTAATAAGCCTGGTTGTACTGGCTCTGCCGGGCATAATATTCAGCTACCTTGAAGAGATGGGAGGTATCTTCCTTGGCAGTGCTCTTAAAGGTGAGCCTGGTCATAGCACCGTCGAGATAGCGCATTCTCCGGGAGAATGCCTGAATGATCTTCATGGCGATCGGGGTGTTGCGTTCAATGAGCTGATCGTACTGTTCTCTATACACTGAGATCATCGAGACATCGGTAAGGGCCATTGCGGTTTCAATATGGCTGTGAGATGACATGGTGGAAACAACTCCGAAAAAATCTCCGGGAGCTAAAATATTGCCGCCCTCTTCCTCTACTACCTCTACCTCTTTGCTTATCTGTACTTTTCCGCTGCGTATAATATAGAAGTTCGTGGCATGCTGTTTACCCTCAATGATGATATATGAGTTTTTTCTGAAGTTCACAATAGAGAGCTGAAGCCGATTCGCCATGTAATTCCCTAACTGGTAAATATATTGCTAGTATATAAATCGGGAAAGGTATTGTCAATGTTAAGCAGGATAATTCCTGGCTTGACTTATAAAATGCCTTTCAGGTAGGATGACCCAAGAGGAAATTCATGAAAACAGAGCACTTGAACTATGGAAAAACCTTTGTAATAGGACTGGGTTTTTTCACCACTGCCATGTGCTGGGCTCTTTATAATGCCTATGTGCCCATTTTCTTGAGGAAATTCATAAGCAGCTCCATGATTATCGGTTTTATTATGACCGTCGATAATTGGGCGGCGATTGTTATCCAGCCCTGGATCGGGGCCTTGAGTGATAAAACCAATACCAGGCTGGGGCGGAGAATGCCCTATATAGCGCTGGGTATTCCCCTGGCGGCTCTTTTTTTTATGCTGATTCCCTATTTCCTGGAAGAGTCAGCCGGGACTGCGGTTGAACTTACCCTGCCGCTTATCGGCCGGCTGCAGCTTGCCCCAGGATTGCTTCCCCTCTTTATAATTATCATGCTCTTTAATATTGGCATGGCGCTCTACCGGGCTCCCGTGGTCTCGCTGATGCCGGATGTTACTCCCTCGAGATTTCGCAGTAAGGCTAATGGTGTTATCAATTTAATGGGCGGTGTCGGTTCCATATTGGCCTATCTGGTGGGCAGTTTTCTCTATGACCTGGGCGTTGCCATTCCCTTTGTAACCGCTGCCGGCGTAATGGTCCTGGCTCTGATCGTTCTTTTAATCTTTATTCGTGAACCACGGTCAATCAAAGTGGAAAAAAAGGGAATGGAACCCGGTATAATTAATTCAGTAAAGGATATATTCCGGGAAAGAGAGTGGTCCGTACTCTTTATTATGACTGCCATTTTTTTCTGGTTTGCCGCATTCAACGCCATGGAAACCTGGTTTACTACCTATGGTATAGAGGTCCTGCATATTAAAGAGAGCGCGGCCGCCCGTATCTTAACCTCAATTTCCCTCTTTTTTGTGATTTCCGCTCTGCCGGCCGGCTTTATCGGTACCCGCCTGGGACGCAGAAAGACAATATTTATCGGGCTTGTTCTGTTTATTCTGGTTCTCTGCGTAATATTCTTTGTCCGATCAATTCCTCTGCTCTATCTCCTCTTTTCATTGGCCGGGGTTGCCTGGGCCCTAATCAATGTCAACTCCATTACAATTGTCTGGGAACTGGCCAGCGCTGTCAGGATAGGGACCTATACCGGTCTCTATTATTTCTTCTCCTCCCTGGGACAGATGGTATCACCTCCCCTGGCAGGATTTGTAACCGATCGCCTTGGCATGATCTCGCTTTTTCCCTATTCGATTGTTTTTTTTCTTTTCGCCCTGCTGATGATGTTTGGCGTTAAAAAGGGAGAGGCCCTCTCTGCGGAGGAAGAAGCGGAAAAGGAAAAATTCAAAAGCCGGCATATCGATCTGGAATGAATTTCAGCAGAACTCCGGAGAGTCTGTTTAAGGCGAGTGATTGTTTTTTAACAGAAACCCCGGTTCCCAAGGCAGTCGGCAGTGATCTTGACGGCACTCTGCTCCCCTACAGTAAAGAGCTGACCGCCCGCTTTGTTGATGTTCTTGCCAGGATGGAAAAGCGTAATATTCTCTTCTTCCCCGTTACCGGCAAGACCCTGAATTTAACCGATATAACTTTCTCCGCATTAGAGGTGCCCATGGTGTGTCTGGATGGAGCGGTAATT
>DRHE01000425.1 GCA_011049745.1 Spirochaetales bacterium
CATCTGCATTGAGCATTTAATGACCTTCAAAGAAGAGATCGAAATACTGGGTATAGATGAGATATCCATCCGCAAAGGACACAAGAACTTCCAGGCTGCGTATTCCGGTGAAAGTTGCCACCCATTCCGGAAATAAACTGCCACTTACCTATTCATCCAATTCCCTCATTCATCAATATCAAAGTGGCAACTTTGAGTCAATAGTAAGTTGAAAATCCATAACAATAGCGGAGGGAATAATATTCCCTCTGGCAGCTATTCTGCTCATAAACATTCTTCTCCTTTTCTTTAAAATAAAAAAACCGGTGGTGGTGGCTGTGGATATGTGGTCAACTTGGAGCGAAGCGGAGAGTTGTCCATCATATCCATCAGCCTTCTTAATTGTTTCGTTGTGACGTTTCACCTCCTTCGCAGAGATTTGAAGGAATGGTTCAACTTTATATTTTCCTGGTTTCTTATAAGCTCTAAATGATCTCATTTTGATATTTCCTCTTTTTTGATGAAAGCTGCCTTTCTGACCATATCGCCGGAATAACATCTTAAAGAGGGGGTAGATAGATAGCAGATAGCTCGAGAAAACGCGCTGAGGAGCGGTTATGGGGCATGTTTTCACTGAAGGAAACAGACAGAAGCCATGAGAGGGGAAATACACACTTTTAATAGCTTTTTCTCTTTCTTGAAGTCTGTTATCCCGGGAATCATAGTGATCCTTCATTCTGACTTCCCTTCCTGCTCGATCTGGCGGCGGGCATAGATTTTTCTTACCGATTCTCCTTTCAGCTCAATACGATGGGCGGTGTGCACGATACGATCGCAGATAGCATCGGCGATTGTCGGATCTCCAATAATCTCGTGCCACTTGTTTATGGGAATCTGAGAGACGATGATCGAGGATTTTCTCCTAAGCCTGTCCTCCAGGATATCAAGCAGACTGAGCCGACTGGGAGCATCGAAGGGCTCCAGGCCTAGATCATCCAGAACGAATAGATCCTGCTTTTGTATCCGGGCAAGCTCTCTCAGATAGCTCCCATCAGCTCTGGCGAGCTTCAGGTGGTTAAAGAGTTTCGAGCAGGGATAATAACCGGTCCTGAAACCATACATGCAGCCCTGATGTCCCAGGGCCTGGGCGATGAAGGATTTCCCCGCGCCGGTGGGCCCTGTGAGAAGCACAATTTGATGACGCTCGATCCAGCTTGAATCAGAGAGCCGCAGCAGCATGTTCTTGTCCAGGTTTCTGGCCAGCCCAAAATCAATCTCTTCGAAGGAGGCAGGGTAGCGAAACCGAGCTGCTTTGATAAGCCTCTGAATCTTGCGATTGTACCGGTCATCCCACTCTGTATCCACCAGATGGCTCAAGAGCTCATCAGGGGTGAATGAATGCTTCACTCCTGTCTCCATGGTGGCCCGGAAGGCTCTGGCCATCCCGCAAAGCCTCATAGCCTCCAGCTTATTGATTGTTGCCTGGTTATTGTTCATACAAATTCTCCTCTTTTTCTCTTAGGTTTTAGTTGTAGTACTTGCTGCCCCGGATATTTTCATGATCCGGAATGGTCGAGAACAGCTCCAATTCCGGATGCTTTTCTTCTTCCAAGCCCAGCTTGATCATGCTTTCGATCCGCTTGAAGGAGCTGGTCCCAAACTGATTCGCCTGCCTACAGGCCTTATTCAGCCTCTCATCGCCATATTTCTTGGCCATGCTCAAGATGCCCATACATACCTTGAAAGCCTGCTCCGGATGTTTCCGGCTTTTAAGCACCTTCTCAATCACCTGAGCGACTTCTCCCCCGATTGATCCCGCCCACTTCTGAAAACGTCTCGGGCTCCACTCAGCATAAGCACGGTGGTTCTCCGGCATATGATCTGGATTCGTTGAGTAGCAGTTCGGTGTACGGTCCCGTTTGTGCTGAGCTATCCGCACGTTGTCGTAATACAGCGCCACGATCCTATCATCGTAGACCATCCTCACTTTGGTCTTTGGCTTTTTCCGATACAGGTAGTGAGGTACGCTGTAGTAATGCAGGTCTTCCCGCAGTTCCACATGATAATTGAACTGAACATTCCTCCAGATAGTCGTTTTCATCGGATATCGTTCAGCCGGCAGAGGTTTAAGAGCCTTTTGTTCAGCCTTCTCAAAGAGCTCTCTACGGCTGATCTTAAGGCGTTGAAAGGCTTTGTTGTTATGTTCCTCCAGAAGGCCCCAGATCGCCTCGTTTAGCTCCTGCAGTGAGTAAAAGGTCCTATTTCTCAAAGGGGCATAGATGCGCTGATAGATCAGCCGCACCGCGTTCTCCACCAACGCTTTATCCCTGGCCTCCCGGACTCGGGCGGGAATGATGACAGCACCGTAGTACTCGGCAAACTCTGCAAAGTCAGGGTTGATCTCAGGTTCATAGCGATCGGCACGGCTTACCGCACTCTTAAGATTGTCAGGAACGATTGCATTGCTGGCCCCGCCAAAGTGCCAAAACGCCCGCTCATTCGAACGTATCCACTCCTCCTTTTCCTGGCTGATAGATCCTTCTGCATAGGTCAATCCACTGGCCCCCAGAATGGCTACAAACACCTCTACCTGCTTCTCTTTGCCGCTCTTTCGGTCGATATACGTTAGTTTGTCGCCTGCATAGTCGACAAACATCTTGTCTCCTGCTTTGTGATTGATATGCATTCTCACCTCGGAGGATTTTCGCCACATCAGAAAGTGATAACAGAATTGTGAGTACTGGAAACCCTCCGGATGCTTCTGCTTATACTCCTGCCACAGAAGATGCAGCGTCACCCCTGTCCGCTGGAGCTCTATCACAAAATAGGAGAAATACTGGATGAGTTGCTGATATTTGTTGCATTTCTCAATTCTTGGCTTCTCCACCATCCGTAACAGCTCGCTATCAGCCATCCTTTCGATCTGCTCAAACAGAAGCCCGCTTGAGTTAAAATCTTGCCAATACTTCGCCACTACAGGGTGGGACATATTCAGCGCCCTGGCGATCTGTCTATCACTCATTTCAGTTGTAGATTTGAGGCGTATTACCTCTCTGATCTTTTTCATACCAATCCTCTTTCTTGCCATAACATCTCCTTTGAGTTCTATTGTTCAAAGACAGATGCTACTTTAATTACTAAGGGATTTGAATGATTTTGGATGGTTCAAAGATTCCGGGAAAGACCTAAAAATTGGTAACATTCCACCGGAATGGTGGAAAGTTTGGCCCGGAACAGTGGAAAGTTTCAAGCGGAATGGTGGTAACTTTGTTCCGGATTATGCACCGGATAACAAAAGATGGAAGCTGTGAGGGGTTTTCAAGTTTAATCGAAATACGAAGCGGCAGCCGGATAGAAAGACGGTTGACGGAAAAAAAATTGGGGGGGATTAAGAGGGAAAGAGAAGACCTCGACACGGAACGGAGGGGTTGAGGATACGGGAAGCTTCAAGAAGAACGGCCCGATATTGTATTTCTCCCGTAACGATTACCTTCTCATAGATTTCTCCGGCTCCTTGCCGGACAGTTTTATCTGATTTGTTAAAGGCGCATTCTGATCTATAATTCTCACGTTTGAAGCAAGCCCAATTCTTTAGGAGTATTCCAATATTTCTTCAGATAGAACCAGGCATAGTAGCCGGATCACTTAAAAAAATCATTTAAAACCGATTATCCGCCTTGCTTCGAGCCTGCCGTCCTGGTTGCGCTGAAAAATAAGTGTCTGGAGTGTGGCAATTTCCGGCAAAACCAATATTTGCTTTATCGTTTCTGATTGCCTTCACTGATTATTTCTCTAAATACGCCTCCCTCAGCTTGGTTTCTATATCTTATAGGCGACAGTAACTTATAGCCAAAACTAATAATGTATTTTGCTCTCAACAATTATATTCTCTTGATTTCTTCGCCCTCCCCCCAGGCGCAAAATAATCTGCCGTCCTTGGCAGATTATTTTGCTTATTGTAGAGTGCGGCGCACGGATGCGCCGCACGATCTGCCTATTTGCCCCTTACTGTTAGTAAGAGGGATTTACCGTATCAGAATCCTGATATTACTATTTTAACTTTTATTGCAAGATCAGAGAAGAAACCTTTACCTATAATACACCAGATAAATCTTACATTCGTATCAACAGAAATGATATTCCTTACGAAAGAATCATACCTGTTTCTGTTAATCTGCAATAAGCAGTATATAGGTATCCCTGAAAAATATTCATTAAAAATCAGCCTCATTTTATGATTTATCTAAGATTACGCTCGTTAAGCTCTATACCCGCTTGCCTGAGTGCTTCAAGAATCTTTTCTTCATATTCCTGTTCTGTTATCCCTCCATGCATAGCATTTATCTCAAGTTTCAATACTTCATATTTGCTTTGCAGATAGTTCATAATACCCATAAGAGAGGAAACTTTACCTTTTGGTAAGATAAAATTAAAAGAAAGCTCTAAATATTTCTTTTTAGCTAATCCGGGTATCTCAGGAATTTCTGGTTGAAAACCTGATGTGGGCGCTTCGTCACCTTTCTCCGGCTCCCTGTATTTCTCCGGTTGTTCGCCTGATTCTTTTTCCTCTTTCTGTTCCGCGCATATTTTTTCACATATAAGTATCTCTTTATCTGTAAAGCCTACAGTTGCGTTATCCTTGAAATAACGGCATTTTATTTTTTCATCGATTAATTCACCGAGACCAAAAATACCATTACTGACACCTTCAAATATTCCTAATTCTAAAACCGATTTATCTAACAGCCTCGGCTCTCCGGCAGTTGTTAAAGCGGAGGTATATATATTAGCTGTTGAAACATATTCTTTTCCTGCCAGATATTTTTCTCGTACAACAAGGGGGGCAATTTTTTCGAGGATTTCTCCTTCAGAGCGCAATTTGCTATATATCTCCTGATCAATTGCCTTTATTTCGCCATAGGTTGGTATTCCCAGGTCAATCTCTTTAACATCTTCTCTGGCAGGGATCGCTACTATTCTGTACAATCTTCTGATTGATTCCTTTAACTCTACGGAATATTTTTTAAGCTCTTTTTTGACTTCTTTCTGTTGATCTTCTGAAAGGTTCAGTTTATTGTCCTGTTCAATACCTTCAAATGAAAGCTTACGCTTTACAGAATTAATAAATCCACTCCTTTCGGATTCCAGGGGATAAAGGAATAGAACAGTATTTTTGTTTGTGCGGGGGGTAGTATCGCCTTTTAGTTTTAAAATATCTTTTATTACCTTTTTATTGTTTTCCTTGAGTATAACAAGCTTGAGTTCTTCGGAATCTATAATGTTTACCGGATCATTCTCCCATATCAACACTTTTAGTCTATCTCCCCTAATACTTTGTTTCAGCAGGCTCTTTTCCTGTTCATCGACTTCCGGTTCTTCTATATTCTCCATTTGATTCAAGAGGATACGGTTCAGATTGGGCTGATTGCTGAAGAATAGCTTTTCATGTACAGACTGGAGATAAAACAGCTTTCTCTTCAACTGTTCTACTGCTTCTGCCACGACACTGGAAGGATTCTGCATAGTAGTTGCTGAACGTTTTATCTCCCCAAGGTTGATTCCGTGCTCGCTTCCGCCGGAAAAGGAATAGAGGAAAACAGCCGTTGCAGAACGAACACCCAAATTTAGACCCTGATATGCTTTGCCAAGAGATTTATTTACTTTACTTGAACCCGACTGTCTGTCTGTAATATCAGAAGCGATTACACTGTTATACTCAAGCCCGATATGTTTTAAGAGTTCCTGCCTTATCTCCTGATTTGAAAGATCAAAATCGGAGATACTGATATAGAATGCTCCGGTTGTTTTCAGAGTATGAACTATAAGAGAAAGGAGACGAAGAACACCGCGTGTCCGTTGGAAGGTAGGAAAACTACCCCATCGTTGATAAAGGATATCGATTATTTCCGGCATAAAGGGATAAGAGGATATAAATCGCTTTCGATATTCACTTATGCTTACTCCCTGTGGAAGTATGCTTTCCCGCTCTCCATACTCTAAAAAAGCTTCAACAGTTTCCTTTGCCTTTTTTTCATCAATACTTGCAAAAAGCCTTTTGCGGATAATACTGGTGATCTCGCTGTCCTCAATTGGTGTATAGATCTTTTCCACACGTCCGGATACTTTCTGTAGCTGCTGATACTGTTTCTCTGCAGATTCATCGTAATGTTCAACGATACTGGAAGGTAGTGTTACAACAAGGCAGACTTTTTCTAGAGCGCTCACCGTTTCGGTAAGCTCCTGGATAAAAGCAATGGTTTGAGCGCCTAAAGTGCTTTCTCCCACAATTTTACCGGCTGCTTTGGTTATATATTCCAAAAGCTCATCCATCAATATCAACACAGGCAGGTGAAAAGAGAGAAGCTCTCTTATTTTATCCTTTCCGGGAGCTGTAAGACCTGCCATTGATTCAATTTTACCGGTGAGTTCCTTTTCGATAAGCCCCCAAATTGTTGTATCAGCGCTCAGCGCAGTACCCACAATAACAATTGTTTTAACATTCCACTGTGAGGCTTTATGATACATGGCGATCAAAGAATGGGTCTTGCCGCCGCCGAAGGGTGTTTGGATTTGAATAACAGAGTCCCCGCCCTCTCCTTTAAGGCGTTTATGAGTGATGCTTAAAATGTTTTGCAGCCCCTGAGTCAGGTAGGTTTTTCTAAAAAAAAGATCCGAGTTTCTATATTCATCAGGCCATCTATTACGGCTTACTTCCCAGAGATCTGCTGCAAACACATCCATGGTGAGTTTGCCGTCGAGAATGTCTTTATGAGGTACTGCTATGGTATGGAATGCCTTCATTGTAGGGAATCTCCTTTTAACCGTATAACTCTTTCTGTCTCTTATACA
>DRHE01000426.1 GCA_011049745.1 Spirochaetales bacterium
CTAAAGCCATCTCGCCGAAGATATCACCCGTGTGAAAAACAATTAATGTTTTAGTTGAAGCTGAGGAAGTGCGTTTTCGAATTTCCACCTCGCCCTCAATGATAACATACATCTCCTCACCGTGATCACCCTCTTTAAAGATCACCATTTCCGGTTTATAGCTCTTTACATGATTCTCGAAAATGGACTGGTTAATACGCATTTTTCACCTCTCGCTTAAGGAAATCCCCGACAACCTTCTTATCAACCGCTAATGCTATAGTATCCTCAATTCCACGTTGTAGAATAAAACGCAAATTTTTCCCCTGTTTCTTTTTATCCGCGTCCATCGCCTGCAGCAGCCCCCGGGCAGAACCTTCCCCTATATCAAGAGAGAAATTATACCCCTTTAACATTGAATGAACCACTTCAGTATAGGAATTGTCAGTTACCCCCAACCCTTCACCAAGCCTGAGCGCCATAATCAGGCCCCATGCTACGGCTTCACCATGGCTCCACTGCTGCAAGGCGGTCACCGTTTCCAGGGCATGCGCGAAAGTATGTCCCAGGTTCAGTATTGCCCGTTTGCCGCTCTCCTTCAGATCCTGCTCAACAATTTTACCCTTTACTCTTATACATCTGGCTACTATCTCTTCAAGCAGAGCGGGCTCGGCCGCTATTACTTGTTCTCGTCTTTCCTGCAGCAGGGTGAACAGCTCCGCATCACCAACCATGGCAGTTTTGATAACCTCGGCTAATCCGGATTTAAACTCCCTTGCCGGCAGAGAGGAGAGCAGTGGAATAATGATCCTCACCTCCGAAGCCGGATAAAAAGTACCGGCAATATTCTTAAATTTAAGTATATTTATACCGGTTTTTCCGCCGAATGCCGCATCAACCATGGCCAGCAGGGTTGTGGGTACCAGGAGCAGGGAACAGCCCCTCATATAAATTGAGGCGCTGAATGCAGTTAAATCGCAAATTACGCCGCCGCCGATTCCCACCATCCGGCCATCCCTGCCCAGGCCCAACCGTAAAGCTGATTGAATGATCTTATCAGTGTTTTCCCAGCACTTGCTCTGTTCCCCGGCAGGTAAAATTACAGGATTAGGCGCACCTCTTCCAAAAAGTGAGAAGGTGTTTTCATCAAATACCGTCAGGGTATCCTGTTTTTCCAGCAGCGAAAAATCCAGACTCTCCCGGAAATTGACAGTGGTAGTAAAATCGGTAAAATGGAATTTCAGAGCACTACTCATTCCACTTCCCCGCCTAAAGCCCGAAATGACGATATAAAATCAGGAAAAGAGACTTCGGCAGCCTCAATACCGCGCACCACTATTTTATCTCTGACGCCGCTGCTCAAAATAGCTCCAGCCATGGCAATTCTGTGGTCATGACCGGCATCTATTATACCGCTGGCAAGAGCCTGCCCCCCCTCTATTGTAAAACCATCCTGATCCAGGGTTAACTCAGCCCCAACTGCCCTGACTAACCGGGCAATCGCTTCCAGCCGATCGCTCTCCTTGTATCGTAATTCACCGGCGCCCTGCACGGTGGTACTGCCGCGGGCAAAGAGCGCTATTACAGCTATTAAAGGGATCTCATCGATAAGATCAGGAATCTCACTTTCTCTGATAACCACGCCTTTCAGCTCACCGGGGCGTATCTGGATAGTTCCAACCGGCTCACCGCAATTTACATCCACCTCGAGTATATGGGCTTCCGCACCCATTTTCCGGATTACTTTAAGAAAGCCGAGCCTGGTGGGGTTAATACCGCAATGGCGGATCAACAGATCCTTCCCGGAAATCAAAGCCCCCGTAATAAAGAAAGCGGCCGAGGAAATATCCCCCGGTATGGTTATTTCGAAAGGAGGTATTTCTGAACAGGGCTCCAGCTTCAGATATTCTTTCTCCCTCACCAGAGGCAGCTCCAGATACTGGAACAACCTTTCCGTATGATCACGGGATTCTATTCTCCCGGAAATAACTGTAGTGCCTGAACATTTCAGAGCCGCCAGCAGCAGAGCGCTCTTTACCTGGGCTGAGGGAATTTCCAGGTTAAAACTCCGGGCAGTCAATAGCCCCTCACCAGGCAGGAAGGTCAATGGCGCAAATCTGCCGTTTGAGCGCCCGGCTATGCAGGCGCCCATTTGCCGCAGGGGTTCAATAATACGCCCCATTGGCCTGGCAACCAGTGACCGGTCACCGGAAATCACCGTATAAATGGGAAGACCTGCCAGGAGCCCTGCCAAAAGGCGGATCGTTGTACCCGAATTTTCGGCATCCAGCACTCCTGCAGGTTCCCGATAGCCCATAAGCCCTGCACCGCTGACCTCCATGAGTCTCTCTCCGGACTTACGGCTCTCCTTAAGCACAACACCAAGCTCTTCTAAACAACGTCGTGTTGAGCGGCAGTCGCCGGTATCCAGAGGATTGTGAATAAGAGTACGGCCTTCAGCTATTGATGATAAAAGAAGAGCACGGTGGGTTAAGGATTTATCAGGCGGCGGAACAAGCTCACCACCAAGTCCATTTTTTGCAGAAAAAGTGGAATTCATAAAAATCAGTATGCAATAATAATTATCTTTGTCAAACTATTGCAGATCAATAAAATCCTTAAGCTCTTTAACCTGCTTGACATGACGCAGCTTGGAAATTGCTTTTTCCTGGATCTGCCTTACCCTTTCCCTGGTAATACCCAGTGTCCTGCCTGTTTCTTCGAGGGTGTAAGGTCCTTCACCGGTTAAACCGAAACGTAGCTTGATTATTCTTATCTCCCGTTTATTGAGCCTGCTCAGCACCCGCTCTAAAGTATCCTGCAGGGCTACGGTAAAGGCCACTTCAAAGGGTTTCTTGGTTGACTCGTCACTGATCATGTCGGAGAGGCTGGTTGCCTGCTCGTCATCAACAGGAGAATCCAGAGAAACAGTATCCTTGGACAGCTTCATTATGTCTTCTACTTTACCGGGCTTTAGATGCATAAACTCAGCAAGCTCATCATTAGTCGGGTCATGGCCGAACTCCTGGGTAAGGTATCTGGCAACATAATAACATTTTTTAATTGTATTGAGCATGTGTATGGGAATACGAATTATCCTGCCCTGATCCGCTAAAGACTTAATAATTGCCTGCCGTATCCACCAGGTGCCATAGGTTGTAAATCTGCACCCTCTCTTATAGTCAAAACGCCCCACAGCCTCAATCAAACCGATATTCCCTTCATCAATCAGATCCAGAAGAGATAATCCTCTGTACTGATACTTCTTGGCAATTGCAACTACCAGACGCAGGTTGGAATTGATCATCCTGTTCTTCAGATTAGTCAATTTTATTTCCGCGGCATGTTTCTGCTTCTTTAATTTTGTTACCAGTGAAGAAGCATGCCGGTACTTTTTTGACAGAGATTCCAGCAATTCTCTGGTTTTTGCTATTTCCTCCGCTAATACCCGCTCTTCTTCAGCGGCAAGAAGGGGATAACGTGATATCTGTCTAAGGTAGAGACTTAAAGGATCTGATTCACCGATGCACTCACCCAGATCCTGGGAATCGCTCATAAGCGGTTCACTATCTGCTGAATTGGGTAAACAGCTTTGCCGCTCAAGTTTGTCTCCTGTAAACTGTACTAATAATAGTTTCAGCCCCGGGGTGCCTGCCAGGGATCAACGGGTTTTCCATGCTGGTATACCAGAAAGAGTAGTTGGGGGGTGCCTGCGTGAACATTCATCCCCAATCGGCCAATCTCCTTTCCCGGTTGAACAGTATCCCCTACAGATACAAGTGTTTTTTCATTCCCCGCGTAAACATATATATATCCCCCCGGCGACTCTATAAAAACCACTCTGCCAAAACCGCGATAAGGTCCCGCCCACACCACACTGCCGCTTGATATGGAAAAGATCCGGTCGCCGATTCTGCCGCTGATCACCACCCCCTTGAGTTTTCCCTTGAACTCCTCTTTGGGCCCGGGATGGGGCCATAATGTATCACTTTGCTCAATTCTCTTATTGGCTGCAACCGGATCCCGGGGCTTATCAAAATGCTCAGTTTCAGAGTGCGGAATAATAAGCAGAGTACCTACTCGCATCCGGGTATAATCATTAATTTCATTCGACTTGATCAAATCATCGAGCGATACGTTGTATTTTTTAGCAATACTGTACAGGGTATCGCCCTTGCTCACCAGGTGCATGGAAGGGATCTTTATTTCAGTGCCGACGGGTACCCGTGAGGGATCCTTTATCTTATTCTCAGTTAAAAGCAGTTCCAGAGACACATTGAATCTTCTGGAGATGGCATAGAGTGTCTCACCTTTTTTCAGTGTATAAGTGAAATCGTCACCATGAGTGTTTATCAAAGGAAGTAGAAACAGTAATAGTGTAAAAATTATTGCCCGCACCATAGAAAGCCTCACTCAATATTCGGCTGGCACCCCCATAAACTGAAAGCATTCTAACCGGTAAAGGAGCAGCAATACAAGCAGTATAACTTTGATGACTCTTGACAATAAATGTGTATAACTTTATATTACCCATTATTAAAGGGGGCGTAGCGAAGATGGTTATCGCGCCGGCCTGTCAAGCCGGAGACCGCGGGTTCAATCCCCGTCGCTCCCGATCCACCCTCCGATCGGGGGGTTTTTTATCGGGCTGTAGCGCAGTGGCTAGCGCGCTCGGTTCGGGACCGAGAGGCCGGGAGTTCAAGTCTCCCCAGCCCGAATATTAAGTCATTATTGGCTAAGGAATTATTACATCATTAGCTGAGCCAACCAATTTGAAACAGCCAATGTGACCAGTTATGTGACCAAGTCGTTTTCCTGGGAAGGGAGAAGCGATGCGGTATCGAGAACCTTTTACTATTTTCCCGCGAAAGATAAACAATGGGAAAGTAGTCTACTATTACCGGACATATGATAATGATGGAAACCGGACAACTGCAAGAACAACCGGCCAAAGTAATAAAACCGCGACCAGGACGTATGTAATTGAGCTTTTAAAATCCGGAAAGCTTGTCCCTAAGAAAGACCCAATATTCAAAGACTATGTTTTCAGTTGGTGGCGATGGGATGAATGTCCCTATGTGCTGGGCAAGCGAGCCCGGGGAAAGAATAAAATCGCTCAGACATACGTCTATCACTGCAGGAGTTATCTTGACCATCATATTTTACCCTCTTTCGGAAAGTATCGGATATCCGCAATAAGGCCTAAGATCATTGAGACCTGGTTGCTTGATCTCAGGAACAAGCCTTCACGCCTCGGGACACCTCTTTCTCCAACTACAGTAAATCAATGCCAGCTAACTTTAAAGACTGTCTCTTATACACATCT
>DRHE01000427.1 GCA_011049745.1 Spirochaetales bacterium
GCCGGCAGTAATTACCACCTTAATTGTCTCTTCCTCTTGAGGGGATAAGCTTATGGTTAAAGATCTCTCTGTTTTAAGGGTAGACAGCATTTCCTCTGGTACGTTCGGTACGTTTGGCAGGGATATGAGGCCGTTGCCGGCGATGATTATAAAGGGATCTTCACTCTTTTCCCAGCGAAGAGCTATTCGGCTCTCCGGCGTAAGAGCAGGCTCAAAAACCAGCTCAATATATAGGCCGCGTTCTTCCATGACCAGTGGGGGAAGCTGAAGAGAGGCGGCTCCACTTAAAACCAGGAAACCGCCTGCAGTTTTTATATCACCCTGTGAAGAGAGCTCCTCAGAGAGGAAGGTACCGTCAAAACCCTGGGCATAGATCAGATTGTGGCGGTGTTTCTTCTGCATTGCCTGGCGGTATATATCGGGATTAATAGAGGCTCTTTTTTGTCTATCCTGAAAATAAACTCCCAGTTCAGTAATGACGCCGCTGAAAAGTTCAGTTCCACCTATAATGGTCTCCCCCTCGCCGGTTATGCCTCTATTAGCCAGCGTAGAGATCGGCAGTTTAAAAGCAGTGCTCTGATAGCCATCTAAGAACCACTGGATGGAAATATAATCCTCCAGGGGAAGTACAGACAGTGAGATAAAATGTTCCTGATTTTTATTGAAATCGGCAAAGCGGGATGGAGCAGTGATTTCCTGATCAGTAATTCTTATTTTAACGGCCGGACTCCCGGAAGAATCAAAAAAGACTACCAGGTTCAGGCTGTCATCCCTTGACCGTACCCTGATGAGCTCGCCATCGGGCTCTACCGTCTCGGTTAACAAACCCATGGTAAGGGTAAAGGGTAAGAGAAGACCATCTTTGACAGGCAATATAAGCCGGGGAAGGTAGAAGCCGTCCGCGGCTGATAATCGGAAGCCCACTGTATCCTGGATAGTTACTAGAGTAGGATTCCCTATAACCTCCAGTTCACCAGCCGGTACTGTTTCCTGCTTCTCTTTACTGCTGACACCGAGATCCTTGAGATCACCGTTAAAGTGAAAGAGACTGAAGTAAGAATTTTCCGGCTGCAGATCGGACTCCTGCAGGATGGTGTGGGAGAGAATATAGAGCTCGGCCTTCAAGGTAGTGGCCGATCTGAAACTATACTCATTGCCCGGGGGCGCAAAGGGAAAGAGCTCCATAAGTATCGTATATATTCCTTCCTTATCCGGGGCTGGCCAGTTTATTTTATCCAGACCCTGGGCCAGAGAGCCCTGGGCAATCAGGTTGCCGTCTTGAGACCAGCGGATGTATGGATTACTGCCATCCGGTATGGAAAGTTCCGCTTTGAGCAGGGTATCGGTTCGCGGCAGGATAATTGGCGGGTAAGAGGTTATGCCGAGAATCCGGTAGCTGCCTTCTACATAGAAAAAATTAACCGCGCTTTCAGAAGAGCTTCCCGCTTGTGAGGTGGCTGTAAATTTGAGTATGTAATGTCCTGTTTCCAGATTGGGAAGCAAAAGCTCGAGCTCCTCATTCAATAGCGGCGCTTCCAGAGAGGTATCCCAGATAACCTCTGCTGAATGAAGGGAGAGAGTGATCAACAGGGTGATATCCTGCTCCTCTTTTTGTGCCGAATGTATTACAAAGGAAACAGTATCATTTTTGTTGAGGAGTCCGCCTTCTGCCAGTGATCTGATTTCTATCTGGGTTGTTTCCTCATAGGGTTGGGTGAACACGGCCAGTTTACCGCATGAAGATAGAACCACAGTGAGGGATAGGAGATATATTATAATTCTCGAGAATCTGGCCATCAATACCTATATAATACCACATTGCTTCAGAAAAGCAAGGGGCGTGTGTTGAATTTTGAGCAAGGCAGCAGGGGCTCCGGGGACTCATAGACGATCTTTAAATACCTATTTTGGTTCAACAATCCTGGCTGAGATCAACATATAAAACCTTGACTTTCTTTATTTTTATTACCTATAGTGGTTAAGAAATTAAAGATTGTGAACAGAGCAATTTTACCTGAAATAGTTTGAACAAACATTATCAAGGAGGTTTTGCTGTGAGCAACCTGGAGAATATTAGGATGATGGAGAAGGGTTTTAGTTTAAGCCAGGCTGTAACCGAAGCTGATCGTTGTCTTCTCTGTGTTGATGCACCCTGCTCCAAGGGATGTCCCGCGGACACCGACCCGGGTACCTTTATCCGTAAGCTTAGATTAAAAAATATTACAGGCGCTATCCGTACTATTAAGAAAAATAATATTCTAGGCGGCGCCTGCGGCGTTCTCTGTCCAACTGCCAGGCTTTGCGAAAAGGAGTGCAGCGCCACCGGTATCGGCCGGGTAATTGAGATTGGCAAAATCCAGCGCGCCTTGATAGAACATTCATGGGAGAGGGGAATTAAGGTATTAGAAAAGGGGAAAGCGAGAGAACAGAAGGTGGCTGTAGTCGGCTCCGGACCTGCCGGGCTAAGCTGTGCAGCGGAACTGGTAAAAGAGGGTTTCCAGGTTACCGTTTTTGAAGCGCGCTCTGAAATTGGCGGGGTTATCCGCTACGGCGTGCCTGCTTACCGTTTTGATAATGATTTTTTAAAGCATGAGCTTGATGACATTGAAGAGCTGGGTGTTGCTTTCAAAAAGAATTCACCTGTTGAAGGCAAAAACGGGGCTGAAAAGCTTCTATCAGAGGGATTCAATGCCCTATTCCTTTCTCCAGGACTCTGGGGTGCCGTAGAGCTTAAAGAAGCTGCGGCGGGAATAAAAGGGCTGTACAGCTCCGTGGATTTTTTGGCCGCTTTCAGGGAGGAACGCTTTGCTGAGTTGGGAAGCGCCCTGACCGGCAAAAGAGTAGCGGTAATCGGCGGCGGCTCAGTTGCCATGGACTGCGCCGAATCGGCTCAAAAACTTGGGGCTGCCGATGTATACCTGGTATACCGCCGTTCCTTTTCCCAGATGCCTGCTGAAGAAGATGAACGAATCGATGTTCTGGGGTCGGGAGTGCACTTTCTCCTTTTAAACCAGCCGGTGGACTTTGCAACTGATAACCGGAAAACTCTTACGGGACTAAAATTGGTGAGAACCCGTCTTGGCGATAAAGATGAATCAGGGAGAAGACGCCCTGTAGAGATTCCCGGTTCAGAGTGGCTGCTCTATATCGATGTGGTAGTGGAAGCGATCGGCAACAAGGCTGTTGATGATTCGCCTGAATGGTATCCACAGGTAAAGGTTGATCGCAGGAAGCTTATTGAGGTAAACCCGGAAAGCGGAGAGACTTCAGTGAAGGGTA
>DRHE01000428.1 GCA_011049745.1 Spirochaetales bacterium
CTTGACCTTTTTGAGTAGAGTGCCAGCCCGGCGAACAGGATCAGGATAAGACAGATCAGTATAATAGCAATTCCCGCCAACTTTTCCATCCGGCGAAACAGCTCATCTTTAGCGGCTACATAATATTAAAAATAGAACTCGCTGTGTGATCCGGGCTTCCGGCCATAAAACAGATCATCCAGCCATAATAGAGCTCTGCGCGCGAAACCTGAATGTTCAACAAGTTTTCTAACCACAGTCGCTGAATAGAGCGGGCCATGGGAGTAAGGACAGACGGCCATACATCTGCCGCAATCCGTTCCTATAATATTCCAGTATTTGAAACAGGCATCCGCGTCAATCCGCCAACGCAGGGCTCCCTGGTATTCCCGCCGGTCATCTGTGGGGATGGCCCCTGCAGGACAGGAATCAGCACATTTCATACAAAAAGTACAGAAGTCTATAACTGAGGCTGCAGGAATATAATTATCAGGAATAAGCTCCATATCTGTAGTAACCACAGCTATTCTTACCCTTGGCCCCAGATCCGGTGTAATCAGAAAACCCAAACGCCCAATCTCTCCCAATCCGGCGTCACGGGCAACGAGGGGGCAGATAACCCGGTAATTTCCATTAATATGAGCCCGGGCTGAATAACCGAGGGTGCGGACAAAATTTGTCAGCTGCAGTGCAATATGGGCTGCATTCGCATATTCACGCGCCGATTCCATCACCGTTCCCGGGCCGGGGCTCTGCTGGATCATCTCGTTCCTCATCTCTACGGTAAAGGCAATTGCATATCTATGAGCAAGAGTTATGGGCGCGCCATACTGCCCGGCGCCGCGTCCGATATGGGAGTAAAGATGATAACTTTTCAGCTCTGCTATACCCGCGTGGCGAGCTCCGTAAAAAAGCGGCAGCTTCTTCACCCATCTGGTGAGCTCTTCCCCTGATAGTCCTGACACTGCATTTTTAAGCTCCTCCACTTCTTTTCTATCTCCCCCGTCAACCTTATCTTTCAGCTCTTCGGTGAACTGAAAGCTGGCCATAGCAGCGGCCGAAGTCAGGGGAGTTGCTCTTTTCGCTTCCACAGACAGCAGACCGGGAAGCAGGCGGACTTTATCATCAGCCTCTTCAGCCTCAGGATGGCGTTTATAATAATCCCTGTACCGGCTGCTGCCCGGTTCAAGCCGGAAACGGGAGAATGGTATATCCCTCTCGTCGAAGCGTTCGGCCGGAGCCTCTTTTTTAACGGAAATCCGACTTATGGGCAGGCATAGCAGAATCAGGATTACCAGAATAATTAGAGCAGTGAGGGCAAGAAAAACCAGTTCTGCCGCTATTGGCAGGAAGGGGAAGATAAAAAAGGGGAGTATCACTACAGCTGCGGCAATCGCAGCCCGTTTTGCACCATTCTTTTCTCTAACCTGTAAAGCTTTTGAGATAAAAGAGAGGAATACCAGAAATAGCAAAATTCCAACGAGTACAGATATCATATCGAGTGGATAATCCACCAATCAATACTTAAAGGCATTTGCCAGCAGTTCTTTTGTGTAAGAATGTTTAGGATTTTTAAAAATATCCTGTGCACTTCCGGCTTCGACAATTTTCCCATTACGCATTATCACCAGATCATGACACAGGCTTTTCACAACCTTGAGATCATGGCTGATGAATATATAACTGAGATTATATTTAACCTGCAGCCGTTTTAACAATTCAATTACCTGAAATTGAATTGTCCGATCAAGTGAAGAGGTGGGCTCATCGAGCACAATGATTTGAGGTTTCAATACCAGGGCACGCGCAAGCGCAATGCGCTGCCGCTGGCCGCCGGAAAATTCATTCGGAAAACGATGCCGGTGCCCGGGCTCCAGCCCCACCTCACGCATTGTGTCAATTACCAGTTTTTCCCGGCTCTGCTGATCGCCGATTTTGTGAATCTTAAGGCCCTCGCCGATAATCTGCTCAACAGACATGCGTGGGCTCAGGCTGCCGTAAGGGTCCTGAAAAATCACCTGCATCTGGAGCCTCAAGGGCCGGATCTTTTCGGGCTTCAGATTATGAAGAGGCTGCCCTTTAAACCAGATATCGCCTTTACTCTTTTGAAGGCACAGGATAGCCTTGCCCAGGGTTGTCTTTCCTGAGCCGCTCTCTCCAACCACCCCTAATGTCCGGCCTTTTTTCAGGTTAAGTGTTATTCCATCTACGGCTTTGACGTAGTCTTTTGTGAGTCTCAAAATACCCCGCTGAATCGGGAACCAAACCTTTAAATTCTGCAATTTAAGTATCGACTCAATATTTGGATCAGATTCAGGCGGTTCATCACCTGGTTCTGCAGCCAACAAAAGCCTGGTGTAGGCATGCTTCGGCCTTTTAAAAATCTTCCGGACGCTTTCTGTTTCTACTAATTTACCCTGGTGCATTACCGCCACACGATCAGATATCCGGCGCACAATACCCAGATCATGGGTTATGAACAGAACAGCCATTTTGAATTCCCGCTGAAGCGACTCGATCAGATTGAGAATTTGGGCCTGTATTGTGACATCTAAGGCAGTTGTAGGCTCATCGGCAATTAGAAGTTTCGGTTCATTGGCCAATGCCATTGCTATCATTACTCTCTGGCGCTCACCCCCGGATAATTGATGGGGAAAAGATTTCAATTTGTTTTCGGGATCTCGCATCCCCACTTTCTTAAGCCATTCCAGGGCAATAGGAGTCGCTTTGCCTGGTGAAAGACCTTTATGCAGAAAGAGGGTTTCGTTTAATTGCTTTTCTATTGTATGCAGAGGATTTAACGAGGACATCGGCTCCTGGAAAATCATGCTTATCTCGTTGCCTCTGATTCTTCTCAATTCCGGCACATCCATGGTAAGGATGTTTCTTCCCTCAAACAGGATCTCTCCTTCCGGGTAAGCAATCCAGTTTTCAGAAAACAATCGCAAAATGGCTTGAGCCGTTACTGTCTTTCCTGAGCCGCTCTCCCCAACCAGGGCCAGGGTTTCATTTTCCTGAATATCCAAATCTATGCCATGAACAACCCGATCAATTTTGTCCCCCTTCTTGAAACCTATGTGCAGATTATGAAGTGCAAGCAACGGCCTTTTCTTTGATTCCATTAGTACGCCCTTCGAGGATCAAGAGCATCCCGCACTGCTTCACCGATAAATACCAACAGGGTCAGCATTCCGGCAAGAACCATAAAGGCCGAGATGCCCAGCCAGGGAGCTTGTAGATTAGCTTTGCCCTGGGCTAAAAGCTCTCCCAGGGAGGGCGAGCCTACGGGCAGACCAAAGCCCAAAAAATCCAAAGAGGTCAAAGTTGTAACAGAGCCCCCCAGAATGAACGGCATAAAGGTTAAGGTTGCAATCATGGCATTGGGAAGGATATGACGGAACATAATGCGGCTGTTTCTCATACCCAGGGCTCTGGCTGCCTGAACATATTCGAAATTCCTGCCTCGCAAGAATTCCGCCCGCACAACACCTACCAGGCTCATCCAGCCGAACAACAGAGTAATGCCAAGCAACCACCAGAAATTCGGCTGCACTACGCTGGCCAAAATAATAAGCAGGAATAAAGTGGGCATTCCTGACCAGACTTCGATAAAACGCTGTCCAATAATGTCAATACGCCCGCCATAGTATCCCTGGATCGCGCCGGCTGTAACACCAATAACAGATGAAAGAATAGTAAGGGTTAAACCGAACAAAATCGAAATTCTGAAGCCGTAAATCAACCTGGCCAGGACATCCCGCCCCTTATCATCCGTTCCCAGCCAATTCTCCTTAGACGGAGGCGACGGCGCAGGGCTGGGCAAATCGTATTTAATGGTATCATAATTGAACCGGATGGCAGGCCATACAGTCCAACCATTGTTTTTGATAAGATCACTAACATAGGGATCCCTGTAATCGGCAGCGGTTTCAAACTCCCCGCCGAATTCCAATTCAGAATATTCTACCAGCACCGGAAAAAATGATTTACCGTCATAGCGAATGAAAAGGGGCACATCATTGGCAATTACCTCAGCAAACAGACTTAAAACAAAAAGACTCAAGAATATCCAGAGCGACCAGAAACCGCGCCGGTTGGCTTTAAATCTTTTCCACCGCTCCTGATTCAGTTTGCTTAACTCTCTCTTCATTCGTTTCTCATCTCGATTCAAAATCTATTCTTGGATCCACTAAGGTGTAGGTAAAGTCGCTTATCAACCCTAAGATCAATCCCAGCAGGGTAAACATATAAAGGGTTCCGAATATTACCGGATAATCGCGCTGCATAACCGCTTCGAATCCCAAAAGCCCCAAACCCTCTAAAGAAAAAATAACCTCTATGAGCAGAGAACCGGTAAAAAACATACTTATAAAGGCAGCGGGGAATCCTGCAATAATCAACATCATGGCATTGCGGAAGACATGCCTGAAAAGAATATGCTTCTCCTGCAGCCCTTTGGCACGCGCAGTCATTACGTATTGTTTGTTTATCTCATCCAGAAAGGAATTCTTGGTTAGCATGGTAAGGGTGGCAAAGCCGCCTATTACCATGGCCAACACGGGTAATGTAAGATGCCAGAAATAATCCAGGATTTTCTGTAAAATATTGAGCTCAGCAAAATTAATGGATACCAGGCCTCTTAGAGGAAAGAGGTCTAAATATGAGCCTCCCGCCAGGAAAATAATTAAAACAATGGCAAACAAGAAGGTGGGAATTGCATTCCCTAAAATTATTATAGTACTGGTCCAGATATCAAAGCGGCTTCCGTGAGTGACCGCTTTTCTTATGCCCATAGGAATGGAAACCAGATAGATAATCATGGTGCTCCATAATCCTATGGACATGGAAACTGGCAGGCGCTCGATAATGAGCCCGACAACGGTGCGGCCCCTAAACAGGCTCTCTCCGAAGTCGAAGACAATGTAACGCCTCAGCATATCCAGGTAGCGAACATGCAGGGGCCTGTCAAAGCCAAAACGACGCTTGATCTCCTCGATCACCTCCGGGTCCAAACCCCTGGCGCCCCTGTAGGCAGAGACTTTTTTATCAATATCCTGACTTACCTCCTGCTGCCCCGCGCCGGAGATTCGCTCCATTACCATGTTCGAACCTATGCCGCTCATCTCCGCCACCATCTGATCGACCGGGCCGCCAGGCGCTATCTGCACTATGAAAAAATTAATGGTGATTATTGCTAGTAGAGTGGGAATAATCAGAAGCAGGCGCCGGACAATATAGGCAGTCATTGGTAAAGCTTAAATCCTACTCTCCTTTCCGTTTCGCGAGGTTTTTCTCTTTGTTTTTATCGATCCACCAGGTGTCTGTACCCAGGGCATACCTGGGACGCACGGCCGGTTTGGAGAACTTGTTCCAGTAGGCAACCCGAAACCTGCTGATGTGCCACTGAGGAATAACGTAGTGGTTCCAGGTCAGAACGCGGTCTAAGGCGCGGCCGTAGTGGAGCAGGGCTTGTTCGTTATTCTGGTTGGCTACGATACCATCGATCAGCCTATCCACAGCCTCATCCTGCAC
>DRHE01000429.1 GCA_011049745.1 Spirochaetales bacterium
ATGTAAACATGAACTATCAAAATGTAAGGCTTTTAGCAACAGCCGAAGTGCTCAAGAGCGGCACTCAAAAGGCCCAGCAGAGGTACCTGGAGCAGGCAAAAGATGCCTATCCCTATTATCAGGCAATTTCCCTGATTGATCCGGAAGGTAAAGTTATCGCAGCCAGCGAAAAAGAGCTATTGGGTAAATCCATGGCTGCTGAAGAGTGGTTCCGTCAGGCAATAGAGAGCCCGGCCGGCCGGGTTGTGGGCCGGGATGCCTACCTGGGGGAAACAGACGGCAAGCCGGCAATCGGTTTTAATAGAGTTATCAGGGATGAAAGCGGCAAAGAGATTATTGGGGTGGTCAGTGCCGGTGTCCGTTTGGATCATATTATTGACCGGGTACATACCTTTGAGGTGAGAATGGGGAGTGATGGTCATATCCACCTGCTCAACAGGTGGGGCCAGGTATTGGCAGGGCCTGACCAGGAGGAAATCCTGCAGCCTTTTCAAATGTTTGAGCAACCCACGGATAAGGGGCTTTTAGCCGGTGAAACGGGGATAACCGAATACCATGATGAACAGGGAGAAACAATATTAAGCGCCAGGTATGCGCTATATGGAGAGGGCGATTTTAACGGCTGGGGCTGGGCAATAGTTTTCGATCAACCGGTGGTGAAGGCCTTTAAGGCCGGTTATGAAATATATAGAGCAATTATCTTCATGGTATTGGTTCTGGCTATATTCGAAACATTGACGGCTGTTTTTTTGGCCAGGAGGTTTTCAACTCCCATTATCCGGGTAGCAGCTGCCGCGCGAAAAATCTCGGCAGGAAAGTGGGATACGGAAGAGATCAAATATGCTTATCGGGATGAAGTAGGATCCCTGGTAGCCGCCTTTAACAGGATGATGAAAAATCTGAAAGAAACAACAGTGTCCCGGGATTCTTTGGAAAGAGAGATGGCTGAGCGGCGGCAGGCAGAAGCGGCTTTGAGAGAGAGCAAAGAACGCCTGCAGGGTATAATTGAAAGCATCGGTGACTGGATCTGGGAGGTAGACGCAAATAGTATCTATACCTATGCCAGTCCCAGGGTTATGGATCTGCTGGGCTATGCTCCTGAAGAGGTTATGGGCAAAACCCCTTTTGACTTTATACCGCCGCCTGAGGTAGATCGTATCCGGCTGGAATTTGAAAACATACTCAAATCCGAGAAATCCTTTGCCAACCTGGAAAATGTAAACCTTCACAAAGAGGGCAGGGCTGTAGTGCTGGAGACCAGCGGCGTTCCCTTCTTTGACTCCGCCGGCAAATTGTTGGGTTACCGGGGGATTGACCATGATATTACTGACAGAAGAATGGCACAAGAGAAGATATTGAGGCAAAAGGAATTATTCTCTACCGCAATAGATTCACTGCCCTATCCCTTCTGTGTTATTGATATAAGCGATTACAGTATTGAGATAGCCAACAATGCAGCCTCTTCTGCTAATAGCGGCCAGGGAAAATATTGCTATAGTGTGAGCCATAACAGGGACAAACCTTGCGAAGACCCTGAACATTGCTGCCCAATGAAAAAGGTAATCGAGAGCAGGCTTCCGGTGGTGGTTGTGCATCATCATTATGATGAAAAGGGAAATACCAGGCTCTGCGAGATCCACGCTTTTCCGATTCTCAACCGGCAGGGAAAAGTAATTCGTATTATAGAATACAGTATCGATATAACTGAGCAAAAGGAGCTGGAAGAAAGCTTGAGAATCGAAAAACAGAGGGCGGAGCAGGCGGATAAGCTGAAATCAACATTCCTGGCCAATATGTCACATGAAATCAGAACGCCGCTGAATTCGATAATCGGCTTTACGGATCTGGCTCTATTAAGCGACGATCTATCCGGGGAGAATAGAGAATATTTAAGCAAAGCAAGGCAAAGCAGCAGGCTCTTATTGTCTTTAATAAATGACATCCTTGATCTCTCTAAAATAGAAGCCGGCCAGCTTGAAATAGAAGAGACCGCCTGCTCTTTGGCTGAAGTTTTTAGAATCGTGGGTTTTAACGCTGAAGCGCATATTGCAAACAGGAGCAAGAAAATCAACCTGAGGCAGTGTCTGCCTGATAAAATTAACATAAACATAATATGCGATCCCTTCAGGTTGGAGCAGATAATGAATAACCTGGTCAGCAATGCAGTAAAGTTTACCGATGAAGGTTTTGTAGAATATGGTGTATCTTTAAAAAAAGAGGAGTTGCTGGAGTTCTATGTAAGAGATACGGGAATAGGAATACCGGAAAAAAAACAGGGTACTATTTTTGAGCCCTTCCGCCAGGCGGAAACAACCACAGCCAGAAAATACGGCGGCACCGGGTTGGGTCTGGCCATTGTAACTAAACTGGTGGTCTTGATGGGGGGTAAGCTCAATTTGCATTCTATAGATGGCCAGGGCTCCACTTTTTACTTTACCATCCCCTATAGAATGGCTGCAGAGCAAAAAAGGGATAATGCACCTGAAGAACAACCGGCGGCGGCTAAAAGCGGTTCAACTATTCTATTGGCTGAAGATGATCCTGCAAGCCGGTTGCTGGTCAAAACCCTATTAGAAAAAGACGGTTACTGTGTAATTGTGGCGGCTGACGGCCGCGATGCTGTATCGTACTTCAAAACAAATCCTGCCATAGATTTAATTCTAATGGATGGCCAAATGCCCCTGCTGGACGGCTATGAAGCCACCCGGGTAATCCGGAATATTGAGATAGAGGAAGAAAGAGACAGGCTGCCTGTCATAGCCTTAACAGCCGCGGCTATGAGTGGAGATGAACAAAAGTTTCTTGACGCCGGCTGTGATGCTTATTTGACCAAGCCTGTAGAGACACCGCTGCTGTTTGAAACCATAAGAAACTATATTAAATAAGCGTGTTACTCTTTAACACCCCCTGAGGTAAGTCCCCCGACCAGTGGAATTCGTATATCCGATACGGCCAGACCGATTATGTTATTTCTTCTGTTTCTGTTACTGGTAGCAGAAGCATGGTGGCTGGCTATTGTTCCGGTGTAAAAAAAGGGAAAGGACTTTCAGGCGGGGGTGCTGATTAAAGACTGCTTTTCCTTAAGAGTTGCTCTTTAAGGGTGGAAGCGGCTGCCAGGGTTTCGATTAGTTTTGGCCATTTACCGGCGAAATCAAAAAAGGC
>DRHE01000430.1 GCA_011049745.1 Spirochaetales bacterium
AGATATTCAAGGTAGTTGGTTTGGGCGAGGTCCTCTGGGATCTCTTTCCTGAAGGTAAGCTGCTGGGGGGAGCGCCTGCCAATTTCGCCTACCATATTAATGTGCTTGGCAACCAGGGCCTGGCGGTGAGCTCGGTGGGCAGTGATGAGCTGGGCCGGGAAATTCTTGACACCCTGCAGGACCTGGGAGTAGCAATCGATTATATCCAGTTAAACAGAAAAGCAGCGACTGGAACGGTCATGGTTACGGTTACAGCAGCAGGGGAGCCCCGCTTTTCGATCTGCCCTGTGGGAGCGGCCTGGGATCACATTGCCTGGACGGAAAAACTGGAGCAGTTAGCCGCTGAAACTGATGGTCTCTGTTTCGGTTCTCTGGCCCAGCGTACGCCGGAATCAAGGGAGACCATCAGGCGTTTTATACGCTCCATGGCTGACCATGCTCTGCGCATCTTTGATGTCAACCTGCGCCAGTCTTACTACAACAGCTCAATTCTCTCAGAATCACTGGAGCTTTGCTCAGTGGTAAAGCTGAACAACCAGGAATTGCCCCTGGTACTGGGCCTTTTAGGTTGCAAGAGCATGGAGGATGAAGAGGATGACTGCCGGTTGCTGCTGGAAACATTCGGGTTGGACCTGGTCTGCCTTACCCGGGGAGCAGAGGGGAGTATAATGTTAAGCAGAACTGAAGTGGCAGTGCATTCGGGATTAAAGGTTGATGTAAGGGATACGGTGGGTGCGGGAGATGGATTTACCGCAGTATTAGCCCATCACTTGCTCAAGAAAAGTTCTTTAACCAGGGTCAGTGAAGCGGCGAATAGATACGGTGCCTGGATAGCAGGCTGTGCCGGAGCAACACCTGAGGCAAATTCCGCTATATTGAAAGAGGTGGTATGAACAGACACTATCTCTCGATCCAAAGGGCGAATTGTTCCTCAATTCAGATATGCTCTTTAGTATAAGCAAAGAGAGTGTAAAGATCCTGGTAGCGCAGGAAAGCCCTGCTATCCAGGGGAGTGGCCATATTATTCACAATGACCATTTGTCCGCCATTCTCCAGGGTATACAGAGGAAAGGAGGCGGCGGGCTGGACAACAAGGGAGGAGCCGAGCACCACTATCAGGTCAGCCCGGGAAGATTCGGTCACTGCTTCTTCCAGGGCCCCGGCAGGGAGCAGCTCGCCGAAAAAGGTTATCTCGGGCTTTATTATACCGCCGCAGGAGTCACAGGTGGGCAGCTCATCGCTCTGAACAACCCGGCTTATCTCCCGGAAGGTGAAATTCCGGCCGCATTTAAGACATTTGTGTACCTCGGGCGAACCATGGACTTCGATCACTTTTACGGATCCTGCTTTCCGGTGTAGCAGGTCGATATTCTGGGTAATAACTGCTTTGACAACTCCATTTTTTTCCAGCCGGGCTATCTCCTGATGAATTATATTGGGTTCCTTTTCTTCCAGATCATAGATGAAGTTTTTAGAATTCCGGTAATAGTATGACGGATCCTGGTGGAAGTAACTAAGATCAAATATTTTCTCAGCATCAACTTTTTTATAGAGACCCTTTTCTCCTCTGAAATCCTGTATGCCTGAGAGGGTGGAAACCCCGGCGCCGGTAAATACTACGCAGTATTGAGACTCATTGAGAGCTTTAATAAATCTATCCATAGTACTGATACTACTATATTTCCAAATGCAGTGGAATCTACCGGTAAAGAAAAGACTCTTTGAGTCCCTATTCACCGGCCTGCAGGCTGTCATTTTTTACTGATAAGCCGCTCTCAGGTTTCCCCTGGTTTTTTAGAGGAGAAGCCTGAAAGAAAGAGCCTGAAGGCCAGGGACAAAAGGATCCCCAGAGTGATGTAGTACCAGACCCACAGGGGCAGACCGGCAATAAGAAGCGGTGTTTTGTTCCAGGCCCAAAAGTCGATACCGAGAAGGAAGAGGACAAAAAAAACAGGCCCCCACTTAAGGAAACGTCGATCAATGGGAAATACAATTTCCAGGTTCTCCCCGCCGGCATGAGTTGATAGACTGACAACAATAAAAACGGCAATAGTAGCTAATAGAATTGGGATCACTGGCAGCATACCGGTTACCCGAAGCCAGCCGAAATAGAAGCAAATCACCAGGGCTTGCCCGGTGAGAATACTGGCAATCGCGGCATATCTGTTTGCGCGTTTCCAGTATAAACCCCCGATCACTGTTGGTGCCAGAACACTTAAACCATTGAAAGTGGTTTTGTTGATAAAGCCGAGTATGGTTTGCGGCGGTTTGACGGCCAGTAGAAAACCTAAAATTCCAATAACCACAATAGGGAGTTTCTCCCAAAAAACACCCGGTTTTTTTGATTTCATAAAATCCACTGTGACTATAGAAGTCAGGGTGAGCAGCTGTGAGTCCATGGTAGACATCAGTGCGGCAATACTGCCGGTGAGCAACAGGGTGCTTAAGAATACTCCTGTATATTTCTGGAGTAAAAGGGGGAAGATGGTATCTGATTGAGAAATCGGTAAATCGGGAAAAACGAGCCGTCCCATTACACCGATTGATACGGTAAGAAAGAAAAGAAAAGTGGTTATGATCGGGTAAAAAACTATGGAAGCATTCAGGGTCTTCTCGTCCCTGGCTGCCATAAAGCGTTGAAAGAGTTGCGGGAACATGGGGTCGGCAAAGAACCACAGAACAA
>DRHE01000431.1 GCA_011049745.1 Spirochaetales bacterium
CCATGGGAAGGGCAGTTGCCTTTCCCCACCTTCGCCGGCTTTCAGAAAATCCTAAGGGGGCGCCGCCGGTCCTACTGGGTATATGCCCGGAGGGGACCGATTTCGCCGCTTTTGACCATCTTAATACTCAACTCTTCTTCCTGTTAAGTTCAGAGAGTGAAGTAATTCATTTAAGGATCATGGCAAGGCTGACCGCTATGCTGCAAAAAAAACGGATTGTAGTTCGGCTTACAGCGGCTAAAAGTAAAGAAGAGGTAATCAATATTCTTATACAACAGGAAAAGGAAGGAAATTCTCCTTCCCGGCTGACAGATAATTATGAAAGATCTAAAAGGAGTCAAATATGAGTCTTATTGACAGCTTACGCCCGGAATGCCTGCAGATCGGCAGCAAAGCCAGGGACAAAACTGAAGTTCTTCACGAAATAACCAAACTGGCTTTAAAGAGTGGTCTATTGGCGCCTTTTTCAGAAAAGGAGGTCTTTAATGCCCTCCAGAGCAGAGAGAATATCGGCTCCACCGGTTTTGGCCAGGGTATTGCCATACCCCACTGCAGCCTGAAAAACCTTACTGAGTTCGTTGTTGGTTTGCTTATAATCCCTGAAGGTGTAGATTTTGCTTCTTTAGATGGCCAGAAAACCAGGGCTTTCTTCTTTATTGTCGGACCGGAGAACAAACGCAACCAGCATATCCAGATACTGTCAGCTGTTTCCAGGCTCTTAAAATCGCCTGCAGATAGTTCCCGGTTGATTGAAGCTCCGGACAAAGAGACTTTAAAAGAAAGGTTCCTCAGTTTAGTACAATACAAAGACAAAGAAAAAAAGGGGAAAAGCCTTTTTCAGGTCTTTATACAACGGGAAGATTACTTTGAGGATATTCTGCAGGCTTTTTCAGCAGCGGTTCAGGGCACCATTTCAGTGATCGAAACCAATAATGCCGGCTACTACCTTAATACCATGCCCCTGTTTACCTCTTACTGGACCGAAAAAAACCGGGGATTTAACCGGATTATCCTTGCAGTGGTAGAAAAGGGACTTAGCAACGACATTATCCGCAGGATAAACCTGATAGTCGATGATATAGACCGGGAATCCGGAGTTCTCATTACAGTACAGGACCTGGTCTATACCAGTGGTTCTCTTGATTTTTAACCAACCGAACGGAGATAAAAAACATGGACTTCATTTATAGTATTCAATCCTGGCCGGCAGATATATCTCTTCCTCACCTACTGATTGTCGGCCTCATGACTATTGCCGGCTTCTACTTCGGTAAAACCATGAAATATATCCGTCTGCCCTCGATTATCGGTTTTATGCTCATCGGAGCCCTGCTCGGCCCTTCCCTGCTGAACCTGGTTAATGAGGGGCTGCAGAGGAACCTCTCTTTCATAACCGAGATTGCCTTGGGTTTTGTGGCTGTAAGCATTGGCCTGGAATTGAGTTTCTCCACCCTTAAACAGCAGGGATTGAGCATAATCCTTATTATATTTTCTGAATCGCTGCTGACCTTTATTTTAGTAAGCGCCGGAGTTTACCTGTTGACTGGAAATCTGCCTCTATCAATACTATTCGGCGCTGTTGCACCGGCCAGCGCTCCGGCAGGCACAGTAGCAATTATACAGGAATATAAGGCTAAGGGCAGTCTTACCAGGGCTTTATATTCAGTAGTGGGCTTTGATGATGGTCTGGGTATAATAATATTCGGCTTTGCCTTTACCTTTGCCAGGAGTCTTATTACTAATGTTGCCGGAACAGATGGCCCAGGCTTCCTTGCCTTAATAAGCAGACCCCTCCTGGAGATAGTCTTAAGCGCGGCAGTAGGTTCATTCATGGCAGTAATCTATTGTTTCCTGGCGAGGAGGCTTATCCATAGAAGAGACCTATTTATACTTACCTTTGCAATTGTGTTGATAAGTACAGGCATTTGCCTGTGGCTGGATCTATCCTTTATTTTGACCAATATGGTCCTGGGCATAGTGGTTGTAAATACCCAGCCCCGCAGATTAATCCAAAAGATCCGCGATCAGCTCACCGAGGTTATGCCCCTGCTGTTTATCTTATTCTTTATATTAGCCGGCTCCAACCTTCACCTTTCTGCCCTGCCTGCACTTGGCTTAACCGGTTTGGTCTATATGTTATGCAGGAGCGCCGGCCTCATGGGCGGCGCCTGGTTCGGCGCTCTCATCGGCAGAGCCGAAAAAAAGATAAGAAAATACCTGGGAATGGGAATACTTTCTCAAGCGGGAGTGGCAATCGGCCTGGCATTGATCGTGAAGCAGGAGTTTTCTCAGATTAATGCAGCAGGCGCTGAGATAGGCTTCAAAGTAATTACAACTGTTACAGCGACCTCCATACTCTTTGAAATAATCGGTCCCATCCTGACTAAGATCGGATTGGAAAAGGCAGGAGAAATTAAGTCAGTAAAAGATAATTAACCTTTTATCCTTTACCCCCAAAACAAGTCCTCTGTAATCTACGGTCAAAGTAATTTCCAGATAGTGATTCAGAAGGGCCATACCTGTTCAGCAAATAGTGTGGCAATAAGTCCTGATGGAAAATACCTGGATAGCAGCATCCTTGATGGGCTAATAAAATTATGGAATGCAGCTAAACGAATTATTCTTCACCAATTGGGATAACCTGCACCTGCATATTGTTTTCTGATGCCCTGACGGCGTCTATAAGTTTCATCACCCTCTTCACATGCTCCGGAAGCACAGGAAGCGGTTTCGAGTTGACAACAGCGGCAGCGAACTCCGGATAGAAGCCGCTGGATAATTCCGGCTGTGGGATGTCATACCGGAGTTCTTCTGTAAATCCATCAATCTCCCACCGAACAAGTGCAGAATTCCAATCTGCAGGATCACCTCCTGCTACTTCCAGAGTTCCCCGGGA
>DRHE01000432.1 GCA_011049745.1 Spirochaetales bacterium
ACGTTTATTTTGGATGTTTTTAATTTTCTGCCTGGTGTCTGTCTTTGCCTATGCCGGGGGCGGGCAGGAAGAAGCAAAACCTGAGAAACTCATCTATATGTCGGCAGCCTGGGGCGCTCCGTCACAGGAACTGCTGGACAAGTTTGAGGCTGATACAGGGATAAAGGTAGAGGTAACCACCCTTGATGTCAAACCATTAAGGGATAAGGTGATGACCGCGGCTGCCGGCAAGGTGAATCCTGCTGATATTATTTTTGTAGGCATAGATGATATCGGGGGTTTTGCTTCTTCCTGCCCGCCCCCGGCATAGGCAAAGACAGACACCAGGCAGAAAATTAAAAACATCCAAAATAAACGTTTCATATAAAGCCTCCTTTGGTTTTGTTTTGCTTTAAAGTGTGGATCAAATCTTCTCTTTCCATTTAACATTATACAATCAGCCGGCCGGGAAAGTCAATAAAAAATATTTTCAATAATCCTATAAATTTGTGAAAATTATTAATCAATCATAATATAAAAGCAATAGTATAATGAAGCGGTAAATTTAAATCTCTTTCTGGTACAGCCAGAAGAGCCTCTCTACTTCAGCTCCCGAAACCCTGGAATAAAAACAAACCGGTTCTACCCAGGGTATGACAGCTTTTCGGTATTTTTTCTTCATATCCTTCAGGCAGATGCGGAAGAGCAGGGAACCTATTCCCATTCCTCTATGTGCTGTATGAGTACCCATGGGACCGAACCAGCCGGCACCGATGTTGTTCCCGTCATAACCTGCAAAGGAAATTATTTCTTGATCTTTTGAAGCAATAAAGACAGTAATAATATCATTGGAGAGCATTTTTTTCACTTCATGGACCCATAAGGGAAATACTGATTGCATGAAACTGATAAGTCTTTCCCCATCCGATAACTTTGCCCTGGTTATAGAAACGCCGGACTTGAGCAGCTTTTTTTCATTCACGGATGTTTGAAACTTCATCTTTTTAAGATCCACAGACATGTTCAGTGTCTCACCGTACCTTCTAAATCCCAGGCTATTAAAAAGACAAAGCGCTGGAGTATAACGGGGGTCCACACCCGGAAGCAGGTAGTTTGGATTTGAATTATAGACTCTTATGGAACGGCATCCCATAATTTTGAGCCGCTCTTCAAGGACCTGGTATATTGCTCTGCCAATACCCCTTTCCCTTGAATCCTTGCCGACAGCAATAAGCTTTATGAAACCCAGGCCATCCTGCCGTAGGACTGCCATACCGAAGCCGGTCAGCTTTCCATTACAGGTACTGCAGACCGTTAAATCCGTATTAAAATCCGGATCGTCGAATATCTTCTCGTTCAGGAGTTTAGCAGTAAAATTATCCAAACCATGATTTGTATTCATAAATACGGTAAGTTCAGCGAGCTTCTCTTTAGAAAAGTGAGATATCTTAAAACTCATCCCTTTATCAGGGCTTCAGTCCCTGAGATAAGCAGGTTGACATATTCATCGATACTCTCTATCAGATCACGGTCAATTCGAAAGCCTATTGCCCCGGGATGGCCGCCGCCGTTTTCGATAGAGAAGTGATCAATAACCTTTCTCAAATCCAGATTCTTAAAACCCTGGCTACGCCTCATGCGAAACTGAATCAGATTCGATATATCGGGATCATCATAGTATACAATAAGGCTGAGATAACCGCTCTCTTCTGCTAATTTATCAGCTGTATACCTGGCCACCGTTATTATGGTTTCATGATCATAGTTTACCTTCAAATACTCCATGTCCGCAGGCTTTAGTACAACAGATCTAATAAGAGATGAACTGGAGTTTTTCCTTTCCATCATATACCTGAAACAGGCATCTTCCTTCTCCGATAACTTTTCCAGCTCGGTGAAAACCTCTTTCATAGAGGATAAATTCTTAGAGCCTTTATGCGTCTTTTTGGAAAGTAATTGACTGAACATGTTGCTGAAATATCTGTAAAACCATTTCTCGCGATTTGTCTTTAAATATTTACCCATCTTTGAATCGCCGATAATTCCGGTTAATACGGCAAGGGCAAAGTTTCGTGAAAAGAGCTCGGATACCTGGTGCGTTTCAAGAAGCTCGGTGCGATTATTAAGCTTAAAAGCGATAAGACCGACAAGCTCGCTCGCAGATGAGGCTTCATCTACCAGGCAATAGCCATTATCACCAATGTAATCACTATCCGCTTCGAGATGATGATCAATTTCAATTTTAAGTATATTGCTGTCGGATAATAAGGAGGAAGAGCCTAGAAATTTTTGCATCATTGATGGTTTAGGGGTGTCAACAATAATAATAGTACTGATATTTTCAGGAATTTTTCTGCATTCTTCCAATATTTCAATAGAATTATACCTGCAGATATTCAAAAGATACTGGAAGTGCGAATGAATTTTGCTGCATATCACCAGATGGGCGGACCTGGAAAATTTACTCAACAGGAGGCTGAAAGATACCATGGAGGCTATACAGTCCTCATCCGGATTTTTATGGCCGATAAGAAGAAAGTGATCTCTCGATGTAATCGCTTTTATTATGTTATTGACGATCCTGTTCTTTTCTGCAATAGTGGCAATACTTGCTTTCATTTATCACAACTCCCTTTGCGGGCTATAGAGCACCGCTCTATTTCGTCCCAGATCCTTGGCCTGGTATAGGGCCTGGTCTGTTATTTCCTTCAAAGTTTCCAGAGTATCGGCATGGACCGGAAAGGATGCTATTCCCATGCTTGATGTTATCTGTTTGATGCTGCCGCCCATATTCTCAAGCAGCTTAATCTTTCTTAATGCATTTACCGCCATGGTACAGATATCCAGGGCTTTTTCCGGCCTGGTATCTGAAAGAACGAA
>DRHE01000433.1 GCA_011049745.1 Spirochaetales bacterium
GGATCTTAAACGGAGATACTGTGCCCTTTGCCCGTCGAGTCGGTTTAGAGCCGCAGGATTGGCAAACCGAGGAGAAAATCGGCAATTTCTCTATCTCACAGAAAGGTAAAGAGACGGCTAACCGGTGGATATACGAAGCCGCTTCGAGGAATTGTATCGTTATTGATGAGGTAGGTTATCTGGAGGTTCGATGTGGCGGTTTGTATGAGTCGGTGCAGTACATTATCAATCAGGTTGAAAGAAAGGATATCTTCTTAGTTGTTCAGTTGCGATGTATTGACCAGGTTTGTAGCGCCTTTCAAATAAAGAATTACCGTGTGCTTTCAGCTCCAACGATTCCACATACGAAAATGAGCACGCTAGATCGTGAAAGCCTGCTCCCGCAGCACGATATCTCCCGGAACGGTCCTGGCAAAAAGACTGCAGGAAGCCTGCTGGGAATATTTAGCATCTACTTCCTCTTCATCCACTCTCCCCAAATAAAATCTATCCGCCGCCCTTAAATATACCCCCGGAGGAGGAAGAATAACCCTAGAATTGTTTAAAAAGAATGACAATATTGTATTCGAAATAAAAGATACAGGAATAGGCATCCCAAAGGATGAAAAGGAGAGGCTGTTCAGTGAATTTTTAAGGGCTTCGAATGCGAAAACCCTTTCAGAGAGCGGGACCGGATTGGACCTGGCTATTATAAAGGCCCACATGGAACAACACAGCGGCTCGACAGAAATTGAAAGTGAGGAAGGGAAGGGTGCAACATTCAGGATCTTCCTCTTTTTCCCGCGGCTGATTATTGAGGTGTCTGGTTAGGCCAGTTTACCCACCTGCTGGTCTTAAGCGCCAATAATTTTTTTACTTTCCCAACCAGGTCTTCCGGTTGAGCAGGCTTGTCGATAAAATCATCGACAGGGAGGTATTCTCCGTCTGTCTCGGTTGAAAAACCAAACTCCGGGCGTCGAACGTTGATGGCGGTGACCATTAAAATCGGAACAGGAGCAAGCGCTCGTTCCTGTTTCATTTTGATCGCATAATCAAATCCCTTGCTCTTTTCCTTTTTGCCGAACATTACATCGAGGATAATCAGGTCGGGTCTTTCATCCCTTGCCTTCTTTAAACCCTCATCAGGATTAAAGGCAGACAGTACCCGATAGTTTTCCGCTTCCAGTGTAATTTTCATCGCTTCCACTGTATCCTCATCATCCTCAATGATGAGGATCTTTGCCCTTTCAGCCATGATAATTCCTCCTTATTTATTTATTATCTTTGGCAGGGTAAATATAAATGAGCATCCCCTGCCTTCCTCGCTTTCCACCCGAATCTCGCCGCCATGCTCTTCAACAATTTGTTTCGCAATTGCCAGACCCAAACCGGTCCCATACTGGGTCAGCTCCCGGGCCTCTTTTGCCCGGAAAAAATCATTAAAGATTTTTGGCAATACCTCCTTTGGAATTCCGATCCCGGTATCACTTATGGCAATCCGGATAAAACCGCCCGCCTTCAGCTCCTCAAAAGTAAGGGTAATTTTCCCTCCCTTTGGTGTATATTGAACGGCGTTCATGAGTATATTTGCAAATAACTGCTCTATAGCCAGCGGATTGGCATGAATAAACGAATTACTGACAGTATTTCCCACGATTATAATCAGACCTTTTTCTATAATCTCCGGATTGAGTTGTTCTACTACTCTTTTTACCAATTCTGATAAAAGCACTCTTTTTTTCTCCGTTTTATCCGTTACTCTCATTTTGGAGAGAGCGAGTAGATCGTTTAGAAAATCTAACAAGCTCAGGCTTCGCCGTTCGGCGCGAGCGACCATCTCCCTGGATTTTTCAGACACCGGGCCTGTCAGGCCCGTTAAGACCACTTTGAGACAGCTCTGGATGGCTGAAAGTGAGCCTTTAATATCATGGGCCACACTCTGCACGTATTGTGATTTTAATCTATTGGCTGCTTCCAGCTCATCTTCTCTCTTTCTTAATTTATTAACAATCGTGGTTGTCAGATAAACAATTATATATAAAGTCGAAGAGAAAGTAACATATATCCAGATAAAATAGTTTAAATCCAAATAACATCTTTCTGCGGGAATAAGTCCGTTAAGATGGTAATGGGGCAATAAACCCAGGCTCTCACCGCCGGTGGATATTCCGAAAAGAAAGACAACCAGGGTAGCCTGGAGGTAAGCTGCCTTATTTGAGAGGAGAATACTCGCAATTACCATATGGAAGATGAAATAAAAGATAAACGGGTTTTCATAGCCCCCGGCAAAATGGATCAGATAGGTCAGCAGGATTAGATCAAGAGAAATCTGGAGATTGGCAAAAAAGTACGCCCTTTTGAAACCCCACTTAGAATCTCTATAAAAGAAAAACAAGGAATTATAGAGAATTAAGATCAGGTTGCCTGCATAAAGCATCAGGAACGGCAGGTTCATTTTAAGAACGTACCGGGCGCCGGTAAGAACCAGAAATAACCCGATTGCGGCAAACCATCGCAAATTTATGAGCCACACTATTCTGATTTCCAGGTCTCTTACCGGTAGGAGCTGTTTTGGCTCATCCATCAAAATTTTTTAATTCATTTTAATCGTAAAATGTAGCGGCATAAAAACAAAAGCATCCGCTTGGGCTCGCTTTCATTTAAGAAGCCGATGTTGTCTTTTGCTTTCGCTATATTTTCTTTAGCCAGCTCGATCGTATCGATATCATCTGCGATCAGGGCATCGTTATCGTTATGATCGTCGATGAGTTGATAGGCGAGCCCGAAATGAAGGCCGAAGTCGGTCAGGGACCGGACCTCCTCCGCATCCGCCCCGTTCAACATGGCCCCGCATTGGCAACAGGCAGACATGAGATTGGCTGTCTTGTTCTCCAA
>DRHE01000434.1 GCA_011049745.1 Spirochaetales bacterium
ATGTATGAGGAGTCTCTGCGCTTTCGCTGTCTGTAAGGCGCTGCCGCTGTCTGTAAAGTGAAATGCCCGCAAAAGGATTTTTCTTCAGCTTTCCGGAATGCTCGCTCAGGAAAACGAAGAAGCAACTGTTTTATAAATTCTACTGTTAAGCTATTATACCCTATTATTCATAAAATAATATGGATCTTTTGCCCAAAGTGCAATCTCTGAATACCAGGGTTTATAGTATTTTGCAATGGCAGCACGCAACTCTGCAAAGTCCTTATTCAACTCCCGAAAGCGCTCACTATAGTTCGAAGGAAATGATTCTCTAAGCATTGCAATAACTTCATTCCGATCGATCTGAGTTAACTTTCCATCTTTCAAAAGTATTTCTCCACCTACAAGTACCGTATGGATGTGTTCTGTTTTTGCTCTGTAGAGTAGAAGGTCGATAGGATTATGGCTCTCCATCGTATATGGTTCAGTAAGTAGCCCTATGTCGAGCAGAAGCACATCAGCCTGCTTGCCCCGCTCTAATGTGCCGACCCAGCTGCCCATACCAAGCACCTGTGCACCGTATGCAGTGGCCATCCGGAAAATATCTTTAGCCATCAGTTGAGGTGAATCCAACTTATGACTGGAGAGCTGGTGGAGCCTTAATGCAATCTGCATTTCCGCTAAATAATCCTTATCATCACTAACTTCTTTATCATCCATACCTATAGCCACAACAACGCCTCGGCTGAGTAGTTCGAATACAGGGCTGATTCCGTTGCGTACTCTGAGATTACAGCTAGGATGATGGGTCACCGAGGTACCTGTCTGTGCGAGGATACCAATATCCTCATCAGAGATCCAGACACAGTGCCCACAGGTTACATCCTTTCCTAAAAAGCCAAGGTCTGCCAGATAAGCTATAAGTGATTTCCCGTAATGTTTAAGGCTGAAAAGTTTCTGCAGCTGGGTCTGCTGAACGTGGATATGGATGCGAATTCCCATCTCGGCAGCCTCTTTTTTTATTTCCTGCAGCACTTCTCTGCGGACCCACTGAGGTGCAAGCGGGCCATGCATAATCTGAACCTGCGGCCTGTTGTAGAGGTGGTGTAGCGAGTGTACGGCATCAAAGTACTCTTTTTCTCCAAACAGTGCTATTTGTTTTAAAATATCCCGACAAGTTATTTGAAGTTTCAAAGAAAGTGAATTGATAAAGTCTGCATCCCCGCCATACGTAAAAATGTTTTCCGTGTTTAAGGTTGGCGCAAAGGCTACACGGACCCTGCTTTCCTTGTAAGCCTCGAGAATCGAGATAAACTCCTCCTCATAGGCATCGGGGTGCACCAGGCCATGGTTATGCATGGTAGTGGTTACTCCGTTCTCCAGGAGCTTAATGCAGGCCCATCGGGTATCAAGGTACGGATCCACAGGTGGATACCTACGCCACTTCCAAGTCTCAAGTGTATTATCTAGCTGTCCCCGCTGGAAGTCAGTGAGTCCCTTACCATGGCTGTGAGCATTAACTAATCCCGGCATCACAAGAGTTTCGGAGGAACCTAAAGTGAGATCGGCTTTATATCGACTGGTAATTTCCTGATGGCTTCCGTAATCAATAACTTTATCATTCTCAATATACAGCGCTCCTGAGGGAATAACAGTATCCGCGTTGATAATGAGATATTTCCCGTGTATAATTTTAGTTGACATTATTTTCCTTCTTCGCTTGAAAATAAAGAAAATCTGAATTATTTCGGTTTTTGGCTGATTTTATTAACTCTGACATATTTCTTATACAGTACCCTAAAGGGAATACAATATAAAAGAGGTTAGCTGATTCCTGTATAATCGTAACAATCTCGCTGCATGTTATGATTCTGATATTCTATTCTATGAGTTACAAAAAATCAATTTTTCGGAATGGTTTCCGAAATAATGCGCAAAAACTCGGAATTTAACCCGGTGTTCTGGGACTGAGCCTGTGGGCATTCCATCCCATACCAGGGCTCCGCCCCCTGCGGGCATTTCACCTTGACTTAAGCATTAAGAAGTTCATATAGTACGCATACTATGAAAAAGATCCTGATTACCTCAGCCCTGCCCTATGTGAATAATGTTCCCCACCTGGGAAATTTGATCCAGGTGCTTTCAGCAGATGTTTTTGCCCGCTACTGCCGCTTGGGGAAGGTTGAAACCCTATACATCTGCGGTACTGACGAGTATGGCACAGCTACTGAAACCAGGGCCCTGGAAGAGGGCATCACTCCCCAGGAGCTCTGTGACCGTTACTATAAAATTCATACCGATATCTATAAATGGTTCAATATCTCCTTTGATAAGTGGGGGCGCACTTCCACACCTGAGCATACCGAGATAACCCAGCATATTTTTTTGAAGCTTGATGAAAAGGGATATATAAAGGAAAAGACTATTGAGCAAACCTATTGTGAAAGCTGCAAGCGTTTCCTTGCTGACCGCTTTGTAAGAGGCCGCTGCCCTCACTGTGATTACCCTGAAGCCAGGGGCGATCAATGTGAAAACTGCGGCAAGCTTCTGGATCCTACGGAATTGGTGGAGCCTGCCTGCGGGATTTGCGGGAAGCCCCCGGTTGTGCGTAAATCCGATCACCTGTACATAGATCTTCCCGGGATACTTCCTGAACTGCAGGATTGGATGGACGGGGCTTCTAAAGATGGTTTCTGGGCAAAAAATGCAATGAAGATGACCCAGGCTTGGATACGCGACGGCCTGGATGAAAAGGGCATTACCAGGGACTTAAAGTGGGGAATTTCGGTGCCTAAAGACGGCTACCGGAACAAAGTTTTCTATGTCTGGTTTGATGCTTGCATTGGTTATATCTCTATCACTGCGACTCTGACCAAGGAGTGGGAAAAGTGGTGGCGAAACCCGGAGGAGGTAAAGCTATATCAGTTTATCGGTAAGGATAATATTCCCTTTCATACTGTTATCTTTCCCTCTTCGCTTCTGGGAAGCGGCGAGAAATGGACCATGCTTAATCATATCTCCTCCACCGAATATCTGAACTATGAAAGCGGCAAATTTTCCAAGAGTAAAGGTATTGGCGTTTTCGGCAGCGATGCTATGGAGAGCGGTATTCCGGCGGATGTCTGGCGTTTTTACCTGTTTTATAACCGTCCGGAAAAATCCGATGCTCTTTTTACCTGGAAGGATTTCCAGGAGAAAGTAAACAGTGAGCTAATCGGAAACCTGGCCAATTTGGTTAACCGCACCCTTAGCTTTGTAGTGCGTTACTTTGACGGAAAGCTGCCGCAGGCGGCCGGCGGTGATAACGGC
>DRHE01000435.1 GCA_011049745.1 Spirochaetales bacterium
ACTTTCAAGATCTACCTGCCTCACTTAACCGGAACGAAAAAACAGCAAGAAAGCCTAACTGGAAAACGGGACCCCATGGGTGGCGCTGAAACGATCCTGCTTGTTGAGGATGAAGAGTCATTGAGGAAGATGGCTGGAAGAATACTTGAAGGATATGGATATTCTGTTATTGAAGCAACTGACGGTATGGACGCGCTGAAAATTATTACTAAAGGAGATCGCTTGAAAATCGATCTTCTGGTGACCGACGTGGTCATGCCCGAAATGGGCGGAAAGGAATTGGCAGACAAACTTACAGCAGAATATCCCCGACTTAGTGTGTTGTACATTTCCGGTTATACGGATAACGCCATCGCTCACCATGGGGTACTGGATGAAGGGGTTTCGTTACTTCAAAAGCCGTTTTCTCCGCAATCTTTGGCAGAGAAGGTTCGTGGCGTATTAGATAACCGATAAAGACAAGATCAGCGCTCCACCGGATTCAAATTATTAGATGAGACATGGAAGGATAAACTAAAAAAGGTAGGCAGAGCCAGAAATTGGCTGTTTTGTCGCTCTTCGATATCCTGTTTCATGTTACCGGGTATCGGGCTTTTTTAAATGATTAATACCAAACCATCATAATCTGCGTGTTGATCTACGGTCCAGAATTGTGAATGGTAAACTGAATTCCCAAACACTAGGTAAATAGAAGTCCCAGTTGGCAGGTATGAATATAGTAAAAGAATAGGAACGGTTGAGCCTGTTTTTGCTAATACCCGCGATGTGCTTCACCTGGATAGATTTACACTCAGGAGCAAAAAGAAAGCGAATATACAATGGCTGTTATACTATAACAACCGAAAATCTTGTTTTCTTAACAAGATTTTCCATAAAAAAATTAGTACATCGCAATCTTCCTTTCAGTTGCGATCGAAGATTGCGATATGTTGATCAAACAATATAAAGACATCATGGCCCAACACACTTTACAAAAGCAAAAGGAGGTGCTTTAGTGATGAGTGCTAACATTCGGCATAAGCGCCACTGTTTTGCAACTCATCTTTTAGAAATGGGTGTTGATATTCGTACTGTTCAGGAATTACTTGGGCACAAAGATTTAAAAACAACAATGATTTATACCCATGTGATGAAGAAACCAGGCATCGATGTAAAAAGTCCTTTGGCTAACAAATGAGTAACCATATCCTCGATGTTGGTATATCCGTGTACAGATGCAGATATCCTTCTCAGGCTAACAGGGAAAAGTTCATTCTGTAGACCATTCTCCAAATATCATACCAGATCAAAGGCGCTTTGAGCTCTTATGACTGTACAATATTGCGCCCGGCCATTCAACATTCTCCTATATTGTTGTTTTCAAATTTATTATAGTATGCAGCCCGGTGCAGCTACAAGAAATATTTTAATAAAAAAATATTACCGCCACACCGGTCAAGGTTCTATTATTTAAGGCTCAACCGGCAGGATCAGAGCGGGGCAGCCGGAGTAAAACCAGCCAGATCACCAGGTAGGCTGATATTCCGGTTATTATTACCTGTGCTATGCCCAGGGTTATCGCCACCAGCACAGCAAGAACAGCGGCGATTACCGAGGCTACGCCATTAGCCGCCCAGGCATATACTTTGGCTTCAGGTTTTTTCAGCAAAAAAGACATGGCTCCTGGAAAGGGGAAACCCATCAGGAAAGAAACCGGAAAAATCAGTATCACACCTACAGCAATGCGTGCGGGCAGAGAAAAACCTAAACACAGGTGCACAATATATTCACTGAACAGAAGGGTCAGCAGGAGAAAAAATATCAACAGCGAGAGGAGCCGCTGCAGAGTGGCTCGATCCAGACGTTTTATAAACAATCCTGCCAGTCCGGAGAAGCTGAGCATACAAGCCAGTACCAGGGTAAATGAAAGCACAGCATTACCCAACAGCAGGGTATAACGGTATATAAAGGCAAGCTCTATTAGGATGAACCCTGCGCCGCTGCATAAAAAGTAGATGGTCATGGAGGGGCCCAAACCGCTTCCGCATATACGGCGCCTGATTAAGGGAAGCAAGAGCAGAACAGCGCCCACAGTAAGGGCTATAAAGAGCACCATTAGGATCACTACCTCTCCGGAAAGAAAGAGGGTGTAAAAACGGCTGCCAGTACTCTGGTAAAGCTCATCGATACGCAGCCAGCGGGAAAACCGGTTATGGAAGGGACGGTTGTCCCGGGAGGGACTGACATCGAGCAGATAGTTATCGAAGAACTTTTTCTCCGTGAAAGTTTCCAAAGCTGATACCAATCTCTCCAGCCGGCTGAAATGGAAGGCCTGCTCAAAACGATTATAGATATTTGCTTCACTTGCCCTGATACCGGGATAATAAACCAGGTCAAAGTTCAGGGTGGAGCAGAAATCCTTAAACTCATCAATTACTTCTCTCTCAAGGGGAGAGAGAGAGACCAGCAATGAGTAGCTATCCCAGTTGCGAATTACCAGGAGGTGTGCTTGAGGGTTTCTTATCTTAAGCCCCCTTAAAGCTTTAAAAGCAGCACTGAACAGCCGCAATGAATCAGAGGGGGGCAGGAGCAGCTTCCTGGAGATAATCAGCAGGCCCCGTCCGGTAAGATGAAGTAAATATTCTTCAAAGGCCTCCACTGTAAAAAGATACTCCTCGCTGAGGCTTGCCGTACCCGGTACAGAAGAACCCCAGTTCTCTACCTGGATCAGATCATAGTTGTCATGGTTGGCAGCAAGAAAAGATCGGGGATTCCCCGGCTGAATGTTCAACTGCTCTTCTACATAGTGCTCCTTCAGCAGATCAGCGATACCGGAAAGCTCAGTGAGCAGGGTAATTTCTTCTGCACCGCCGGCAAGCGCAGCAGGAAGCGCCAGCCCACCTCCCCGCTGAATAATCAGCACCTTTTCCGTTTCGCCGAGAAGAGCATAGCCGGCATAGGAGTGGGTAGAGCGGGCAAAGCTCATCAACTCTTCCTGGTCCGGATCGCTTAAAATGAGCATTTCATCACCATCTCGAATTATTGCCCTGTGACCGGGTATCTCTCCCGAATACTTCAGGCTCAAGCCGGGAGCATAGCGTAGATAGGGGCTTTCAACCAGATCGATCCTGCCCTCCGCAGAATCACTGCTCCAGATAACTTCAGTTTCAGGAAGTCTCAAGAGCTGCGAAAGCTGTTTATAGACTGATGGCCTTACCTCTTTTAGCGCACCCCCATGATAGAGATATATAAAGAAAAAAGAGCAGGCCATAATAAGTGCGGCAGCGGTAAAGAGAAGTCGCCTGCGGCCCGGTAAAAAGAGCAGGACCAAAGGAATAATACCGCTGAACAGGATGGCGCCCCCGGTTTCCAATAGGGGCAGCAAAAAAATCGCAGACAGGGCGCCTAAAGCTGAACCGCTCATTGCCAGGAAATACAAACGCCCGGTTCTCTGCCCTGCAAATGAGTAAGCCAGGGCCGTGACTACTCCTGTGAAAAAAAATGGCAATGTAAGTATCAAAAAAGTAAGAAAGAGATATATGATCTGTTTTTTATCTACCGGCAGCAGAAAGTAATCGAGTGGAAAATAATTGACCAATAAAAATGAGCTCCACACCGTGATACCGAAGAGGAGTAATACAACCTTAACCACTGAATCACTTTTAAGATATGACTGCCGGCCTGCCTTTTCTATTTCTAGCAGCCGCAGAAAGGAACCGCCGGCGCCGAAACCAAAAAGCACGATGCTGATAACCATGAATGATAGATGATTCCATTGGGCAATGGAAAAAAAGCGGGTAAGCAGCACTTCATACATCAGTGAGGATAGAGAGAGAAAAAATACGGCAGCCAGGATCATGATTCTGCTATTTCAACGCTTCACCAGTCATGGGCACAAAAAGCACTCCGGTAATATTCTGTACTGTATAATCCTTGACCCCCCTGGTTACCAGCACCAGGTTCTGAAAGCTGAAGGGGTTGCCCAGAGGAAGGATCATGCGCCCCCCGACTTTCAGTTGCCCCAGGAGCGGCGGCGGGATATGGTTTATAGCGGCAGTGATCATGATACAGTCAAATAATTTTTCATCATCCTGCCAGCCGAAGTAACCATCGCCATGTCTGGTCTTGATATTATTCAATCCTAAAGAGAAGAGCCGCTCCGTGGCCTGCTTATAGAGCGCCTCTTTGATCTCCATGGTATATACCTCTTTAACCAGATATGAAAGAACAGCGGCCTGGTAACCTGAACCGGTGCCTATTTCCAGAACAATGTCAGTATTTTTCAGCTCCAGGCTGGCAGTCATCAGAGCCACTATGTAGGGTTGGGAAATAGTCTGCCCCTGGCCTATGGGCAGTGGCGAATCATTATAAGCCCTTACTTTTAAGTTTTGGGGAACAAAGAGATGTCTGGGAAGATCCCGCATAGCGGCCAATACTCTCTTGTCTCCTATACCCCGGGCTTCAATTTGAGTCTTTACCATGTTCTCCCGCTTTTTCTTAAAAGTTGAAGCATCGTCCAAGCAGAAAATCACCTCCGGCAGGAGGATAAGAAAAGCCAGCCATATAAACTTCACTTTCCCAGCGCAGATTACATCTGCAACCGAAGTTTTTAAAGCAAAAGCCCAACACAATATATTCGGGCGCTGGACTTGATTATTTTTTGCGCTGAACACGCAAAATTTTAAAGGTAATAGCATAATTAACCCCCGGTCTTTGATTATAAGCTATTTGTCGGAAATTACCATATCTTTGCCGGGTCCAACTGCTTTCTGATTATTACCGGTAATCTGGTAAGCGGAGAATCAGCGCAATTCTTTAAAGAGACCGCCCTGCCCTATCTTGCCAAACCCTTTGAGATGAAAGAATTATCCAAAAAGGTGGCTGCGATGATCGAATCATACCTCTAATTCCTTGTGACATTCGGTGCTGGTAATCTGCGCATGGTGAGAGATGTCCTTTCTCATTCGTACAGCTCGTATGCCTGTGCTATCGTCGTGACAGGGAGCACCAGTGCTAACGGTAAATCTTCCAGCGCCACAAAACCGTAATGCTCATAGTAGCTTTTCGCTTGCTCATTAATTGCATCCACAATAATTTTTTGCGTTTAGAAAAATGTTCTGTGTTAGTAATGATCAGCTATTAACTCCTCTTTCCTGCATGCGGGACATTTATTATTTTGCTCTTTTGCTGTTTTATTTTTATCCAAAAATCTCTAGAATTTATTATTCTAACACCGTCGTAGTTACCGAGAACCAACAAGTCCTTATCCCCCGTTATTATATAATCAGCCTCAATAAAGGACCCAATATGAAGAATATTGTTATCATCTTTATCCCTGGAAACACCTGGTGGTTCGCCGTCGGGTTAATAACCTTAGCCCCTCTTTTTATGAAATTGATGCTTTCCTCAAGCTTTGCTTCGGGCATTTCGAATTTTTCTCTCAACTTTCCCGCAACTTCATTGATTATCCACTCGGAAAGGCAAATCTCATGATAATCGCAACAGTATTCGAATACATCAGAGGGTGGCTATGGCGTGGTGGCAACTATGTGGCTGATGCATTTTCCCTTGCTAACATTCAGCTTTTGAGGAATAATCTAAAAGTGGTTTTACTATGAAAAAAAATGAAAAGCAGAATATACTGTACTGGATTAAATGCTGGGAAGAAGCAGGTCCCCTTCTCGAGAAGTTAAGAGGCGCTGAGCTGCGAAAAATTTCCACCATGCAGGCTCTAATCAACCTTTCGGGCGCTTATGAATCATGCCGTCTCCATTTTAAACCCAAACCTGATTCCGGCCTGGTTGAACAGCAGAAATGGTTTAAAAAGCTGAAAACATGATCGATTTGTTTCAAGTGGCAAATCAATTACAGGATTTTTTATGGCAGCAAAGGTGGAATTTCTGTTATATTGGCGGCATAGCTCTGCAGCGTTGGGGTGAACCGCGCGTGACCCAGGATATTGATCTTACCCTGCTGACGGGCTTTGGCAATGAAAAGATCTTTATTGAGAAGCTCTTATATCAATATCAGCCGCGTATTGATAAGGCAGAGGAATTTGCACTTAAAAATCGTGTTCTGCTGCTTCAATCGAAAAGTGGTATTGGTATTGATATAGCTCTGGGAGGATTGGATTTTGAAGCACTTGTCATTAAAAGGGCTTCTGACTTTGAATTCCTGCCTGGAATCAAACTTCACACCTGCAGCGCTGAAGATCTAATTGTTTTGAAGAGCTTTGCAGATAGAAACCGTGACTGGCTTGATGTAGAGGGAATAACTATCCGCCAGGGCGAGATAATTGATTGGGTATACATATTTAAAGAGCTTTCACCTCTCTGCGAGCTTAAAGAGAGCCCGCATATTATAGAACGTTTGAAAAAACTTCAGACTTGTTTATAACAACATTGAAAAAAAGCGAGCGTGCAAATACAAACCCAGGTATAACCGGCAGGATTGACAATTGCCGACCTTCCTTTTAAAATTAATTTTATGATAGCCAACAGAAGTCACCTGAACACAATCCTCTTCATCATTATCTTTCTACTCCTGTTTCCCCTTGCCATCAGCCCACAGGAGAAACTTCCGCTTGCGGTAATGGACTTTAAAATCACCAATGTTCCCGGTGATGAAGTCGATCTGCTCATCGATTTTCTGAACAATGCCCTCTTTGAGACAGGGGTCTTTGATGTGGTGCAGAGAAGCAGGAGAGAGATGCTGGTAAGCGAGCTTGAGTTCTCTTATTCCGATATGGCTGATTCAGAAAAGACCAGAGAAATAGGAAAGCTATTAGCCTCAAAGCTTCTCCTTTTCGGCAGCATAGGTAAAATCGGCAGCCGGCTGCTCTTCAATATAACTACGGTAGATGTGGAAACCGGTAAGACGATAAGTGCCTATTCAAAGACCTACACAAGCCTTGAAGACATTATCGGGGATTTTGTTCAGATAGCCGGTGATGTTGCCCACGGATCTCTGAAAGCCATGTTCCTTAAGAAGGCCAGGATGCTTTACTCGGAAGACTTTAAGAAGCGGGAGTGGCTGGAAACTGACAAGCTTTTTTATCAGAACGATAGATACCATATCCACTCGCCCGATGAAGACTGGTATACCTGGCAGAATGAAACCTTCAGCGATTTCGTCTATGAGGTGGAAGTCCAGTTGCATGCCGAGGAAGAAGATTCCGGCTTCGGTATAATCTTCAGAGTCCAGGATACAGACAACTTCTATCTCTTTGATATCACCAGTACCGGTTATTTCAAGATCGATAAAAAAGTAGATGGGGAATATTTCGATTTGAGTGACTGGGAGAGAAGCACAGCCATAAATGCGCAGAGTGTGAATTATCTGAAAGTGGAAGCGGTCGGCAACCTGCTCACTTTCTTTATTAATAACAACAAAATAAAGGAAGTATTTGACTCAACCTTTAAAGGGGGTAATATCGGCCTGTTTGCCGCTGCTAATGTACATGCCTCATTTGATAATCTAAAAGTTTTTCAGGGCAACCTGCTCTTTTATGATAACTTCTCGAAAATCTCTGATGATTGGGCACAAACAGATTTTGCCTATAACCAGGACGATGAATATTTAATCCTGGCAGAGGGGACTGATTACTACTCATGGAGAGCGGAAACCCTGGCCGATATATCTTATAAAGCCGAGGCCAGGTACCTTTCCGGACCCACAGATACGGGTTTCGGTCTCTTATTCCGCTTTCAGGATATCGATAACAACTATACCTTCAACATTACCAGGACCGGTTATTTCCGCCTGGGCAGATACATAGATGGGGAAAGCGAAAACCTTGTTGGCTGGACAAAATCCAGAACCATCAATGAACATGGCAAGAATATTCT